>CBDTVQ010000026.1:0-12238 GCA_965364045.1 uncultured Tessaracoccus sp.
AGCGGCCTGTGGTATTCGGTGGCACAGTTCTTCCTGATCATCTTCTTCACCTACTTCTACGTGTCGATCACCTTCAACCCGGAGGAAGTGTCGGACAACATGAAGAAGTACGGCGGATTCATTCCCGGGATTCGCGCGGGCAAGCCCACCGAGCGGTACCTGGCCTACGTCCTGTCGCGGCTCACCGCTCCGGGTTCGCTCTACCTCGCGACCATTGCACTCGCGCCGACACTGGCCTTTGCCGGTGTTGGTGCTGCCGAGAACTTCCCCTTCGGCGGTACATCGATTCTCATCATCGTGGGCGTCGCTCTGGATACCGTCAAGCGCATCGAAAGTCAGCTTCAACAGCGCAACTATGAGGGTTTCCTGCGGTGAGACTGTTGATCATGGGGGCCCCGGGTGCCGGCAAGGGTACCCAGGCAAGCGCGCTCGCGGAGCGCTACGGCGTCCCAGCCATCTCCACGGGGGACATCTTTCGCTGGAACATCAAGCGGGGGACTGAACTCGGGCGGCAGATCAAGGCCATCATCGAATCCGGCGAGTACGTATCGGACGAGATCACTGAGGCCATCGTGGCCAGCCGTCTTGAAGAGGACGACTGCGCTGACGGTTTCCTGCTGGATGGCTTCCCACGCACCATGAACCAGGTCCACTTCCTCGACGATTACCTCAAGGCCAACTCTGCGGGGCTCGACGCAGTTGTATCCCTGCAGGTGAACCCCGACGCGCTTGTGGATCGGCTGCTGGAGCGTGCACAGGTGGAGGGGCGCAAGGACGACAACGAGGACACCATCCGCCGCCGCATGGAGGTCTACGCTGGCCAGACGGCGCCGCTGCTGTTCCACTACGAACGTCATGGCATCCTCGTCGATGTGGACGGAACCGGCACGGTGGAGGAGGTCCAGCAGCGGATGTTCGCCGCTGTCGACCGCCAGGCAGGAAACTGAGGCTGCACATGCGGATCGAGTTGAAGACAGAAGAGCAGCTGAAGATCATGCGTCGAGCCGGACTGGTGGTGGCCGAGGGGCTGCAGACCATGTCCGACGCCGCGACGCCGGGAATGACCACCAAAGAGCTTGATGCCGTGGGTCGTGAAGTCCTGAAGCGCAACCGCGCCACCTCCAACTTCCTCAATTACGGGGCAGAGTATGGCGTCGGTTTTGGCGGAGTCGCGTGCATCTCCGTCAACGAGGAACTCGTTCACGGCGTCCCTGGGGAGCGGGTGCTCGTTGACGGGGACGTTGTCTCCATTGACTTCGGCGCGATCATCGAAGGTTGGCACGGCGATGCGGCCCGCACGTTCATCATCGGCGATGCCGCAGAGGAGGACGCAACGCTCGTGGACGTCACGCGCGGAGCCCTGTGGGCCGGCATCGAGCAGGTGCAGGCTGGAGGTCGCGTGAGTCACGTCTCCCGCGCCATCGACGAGTTCGTACGAGCGCAGCCACGCCGTTACGGAACGCTGAGGGAATACACGGGCCATGGCATCGGGTCGGAAATGCACATGGCGCCGGATGTGCCCAACTTCCACAAGCATGGCCCCAGCCCCAAGCTTGGCGTTGGCATGGCGATCGCCATTGAGCCGATGCTCACCCTCGGACTGCACCAGACGTCGGTCTGCGAGGACGACTGGACCGTGGTCAGCCGCGATGGCTCTCGCGGGGCCCACTGGGAGCATTCGGTGGCGATCACCCAGCACGGATTATGGATCCTGACCGCCCCCGATGGTGGGGAAGCAGAGTTGACGGCTCGCGGTGTGAAGTGTGGACCACTGTCTGACTGAGCGTGCTGTCCCGCGGTGACCTACCATGGGGGCATGAGTAGCCTGCCCCCGTCGTCGAAGTACCTCCAGCAGGCGTCCGCTGCGGTTGACGACACCGAACGTGAAGTGTTGACGAAGCGTATTTCTGATGCCTTTACCGATGGCCGCATGGACCAGGACGATTACATGGCAGCGCTCGACGTCATCTACGCCGCACAACAGCTGGGAGAACTCGTCCCGGTTATCGAGCGGTTGCCCGCTGTGGCGGTGGAGGTCCCGAGTCTCGTACGCACCTCAGGTGCGGCAGCCGGCCAGGTGAGCACGTCCCGCAATGTCCTGGTACCGGCCCTGATCATCACAGGTGTCATCCTGGCGCTGCTGATGATTCTGGCGGTCGTTGGTTTCTTCATCCTCGTCCCGGTATGAGCACTCCCCCCGAACGGCCGGATGAGTGGTTGGCACCCGATGGCAAATTCCAGCAGACCAGCCATGAGCAGCCTCGGCGTGCTGCGGGAGTGTGGGAGGAGGATGCCACACCCCAGAAGGCATGGTCGCCGCCGTCTGCCGCGCACTGGCAGCCCCCGTACGGCTACGTCGTGGCTGCCCCGGTCTCCCGGTCCTCCACCCTGCGAAACGGGCTGGCGCTGTTGGTGACCTTTGCTGTCGTGACGGCCCTCATTCTGGGAGTGGGGCTGGCGCGATGGGGAGAGGTGGATGAGAGCCTTGAGGACGGCGCTGGGCGGCCACCGACGGTGCCCGGTCCGCTCACCACACCGTCGGTGGCGCCGGAGAATGGCGGTTACCCGGTGCGCAACCCGCCCCCGCCGCCGGAAGAACTGATTCCTGAAGCTGACCCCACCACAGGGGAGTGGGAGCTGCCGTCATGGACGTGGGATGAACTGCCAGTGCTCGCTGATGGTGCCGACGCGAATTGGACAGCGCTCCAGTCCCCACAACTCGCGGGGCTGGAAGCGCCGGTGCTCACGAGCTGTGCAGCCCCGGTGACGGTGACGGACCAAAAATCTTACGAGCAGGCCGTGCGTGAGCAGTGGCGCTGCGTGCATGAGGCGTGGCTTCCCATTCTGAGGACGCTTGGCCTCCCGGAGAGTGAACCCGAGGTGCGCTTCTACCCGGGAACGTCAGGGCCCAGCCTGTGCGGAAGGATCGAGGCTCCCGCCTTCTACTGTCCACTGGAAAAGGGCACAGCCCATTTCGGTGGGGATGCGATGGAGGTGGCGATGTACTGGGGACTGATGGTTCATGACACCGTCCATCATGAGTACGCCCACCACATCCAGAATGTGGTCGGGATCATGGATGCCGCAGAGAGCGTGGCCTACACGGCTGACATTGACCGTCGTCTGGAGTTGCAGGCCACGTGCTGGGCCAGCGCCATGACCATCCAGGACGAAGCCGTCGAGTTCGACGACGATCTCTGGGACGAGTGGCGCCTCAATCTGGACGAGAGCATCCCGGATGAGGAACACGGCACGCTGGAGTCGCTGCGTTACTGGGGGACAAGGGGGTTGTACGCCACGACACTTGGGGACTGCAACACATGGTCCGTCGCCCCGGAGCGTGTGAGCTGACGACCGGGCCCGGCGGCCCCCCGTCCGGTCGTGCTCCTTGGGGGCCGCCCCACACTGAAGCCGTCTGGGGACCACCCGCCTCTGGCCCAGCGCCCGGGGGCCCACCCCGGGACTGGTGTTGCCTGGGGGCCGCCACCCGCCCCGGGGGGCTGTCCCGCCACTGACCTTCCAAGGCGTGGGGTCGCCGCGGCCCCAGGCCGGCCTGTACGGCCCGCCGGCCGGATGGCGGCCGCCATCCGGTGCCCCCTGATGGGGCCCCGTCCTCCGCATCGATCAGGGACAAACGTCTGGAGAGCGCTGGCGATCGCACTCGCTGGATGGCGAGTTTTACGACACCCTGGAACCGCACTTGCGCAGTGTCCTCGACGACGGTATCCACGGCAGTCCCGACTCCCTGGCGTTCTGGGGGCTGCGTGGCTTCCACGGCAACACGCTGGGGGAGTGCAACACCTGGGTTGTCGGCAGCGACGACGTCAGGTGGAAGCCGCGCTCAGGCGAAGATGCCGATGGGTGGATTCCACAGCTGGATCCTGCGATCTGTGATGGCGCCCTCCAGAAGGAACGGATCGTCGTCGAGCATCGCTGCGACAGCGGCCTCGGACTCCGCCTCAACAAGGAGCAACGCCCCCGGTTCCGCGGAGTCCGGGTAGGCGCCCGCCGCCAACAGTCCGGATCCCACCAGTGCGCGCAGGAACTCGCGATGTGCGGGCCGATGTTGGGACAGGAGTGCTGCATCGGTGGCGTAGGCATAGTGGACGGCAAAGTGGCTCATGGCCAGTCACGGTACCGGTTGCTCCCGTGGTTGCGATGAACTTCTCGGTGCATGGGATTTGGGCGAACTCGGACCGCGGCGTAGAGTTGGAGAATAATCATTCGATTTTTCAACTACTGATTGAGAGCACATGGCGAAGAAAGAGGGAGCCCTCGAGATGGAGGGTGCTGTCGTGGAGGCACTGCCCAACGCGATGTTCCGTGTGGAACTGGCGAACGGTCACAAGGTGCTGACCACGATCAGCGGCAAGATGCGGCAGCACTACATCCGCATCCTTCCTGCTGACCGTGTCGTCGTGGAGCTTTCTCCCTATGACCTGACACGTGGTCGGATCGTCTACCGTCACAAGTAGGCATTGGCTCTTACACATTCCGACGCCCGGTTCTGCCGGGCGTTTGGCATGTCCAGAGCCTTTTTTCGGGCGGCTGTCCGCAGCGGTTCTTGTGCGCGGCAAGCCGTCAACAGGTCGATTTGGGCAATCACCCGCCGAGAGCGTAACCTTGGGCGTCGGTCCACCATGTCCGGCTGATCCTCGTGTGCTCGCGCACATGCGGCGCAGTTCAAACCTGGTGGGTACCGAGTTCATCCACCATTGATGGGGGCTCCAGTAGCCCCATCGAGAAACGAAAAGGTTGCTCGAATGAAGGTTCAGCCGAGCGTCAAGAAGATGTGCGACAAGTGCAAGGTGATCCGCCGGCACGGTCGCGTCATGGTGATCTGCGAGAACCCGCGTCACAAGCAGCGCCAGGGCTGATGCCTCGGCGCTCGACGAGAAGTCGAGCAGATCATCGCGGAATTGGGTCGATCGCCCAGCCCGCCTGACAATTCAATAACGTGAATGCAAGGGTCCTTGGCTAGTTCAAGGACCTCCACCCCTGGACGAAGGCCAGGGCCCCGCCGGTTGCCATATGCATACCGAAAGGCACGGGGACGCATCACGCCGCACACCTTCTCGGTCCTCGACCGGGCCCATACCTTGGGTCACGGACCGGAAACACTTGGAAAGGTATCCGCCTGATGGCACGCCTACTTGGTGTCGACCTGCCGCGCGAAAAGCGCCTCGAGGTCGCACTCACATACGTATTCGGTGTTGGGAAAACCCGCGCCGACGAAACCCTCGCAGCCACTGGTATCAGTGGTGATCTCCGTGTTCACGAACTCACCGACGATCAACTCGTCGCGCTGCGTGATCACATTCAGGGCGCCTACGAGACCGAGGGTGACCTCCGCCGTAGCGTCGCAGCCGATATTCGACGCAAGATCGAAATCGGCAACTACCAGGGCCGACGCCACCGCAGCGGACTTCCCGTCCGTGGCCAGCGCACGCGTACCAATGCCCGTACCCGCAAGGGCCGCAAGAAGGCTGTTGCAGGCAAGAAAAAGGTACGCTGACCCGCGCGGTGAGCTGAAACAGGACTGGAGAAAATAGAATTCATGGCTACTGCAAGCCGTAAGACCGGCGGCGCCAAGACCAAGGTGCGCCGCAAGGAAAAGAAGAACGTACTCGCCGGACAGGCACACATCAAGAGCACGTTCAACAACACGATCATCGCGATCACCGACCCCGCTGGCGCGGTCGTCGCGTGGGCCTCTGCCGGCACCGTCGGTTTCAAGGGCTCGCGCAAGTCGACCCCGTTCGCCGCGCAGATGGCAGCGGAGGCCGCTGGCCGCCGCGCCATGGAGCACGGCATGAAGCGCGTCGACGTCTTCGTCAAGGGCCCCGGCTCCGGACGCGAGACGGCGATCCGTTCGTTGGGTGCTGTGGGCCTTGAAGTTGGAGCAATCTCCGACGTCACGCCCGTGCCGCACAACGGCTGCCGCCCGCCCAAGCGCCGTCGCGTCTGAGCGCCCGAGACAAGAAAAGGACTGAGAAGAAGATATGGCTCGTTACACCGGCCCAATGACCAAGAAGTCCCGTCGTCTCGGGACAGACCTCGTCGGAAACGACAAGGCCTTCGAGCGTCGTCCCTACCCGCCCGGCGTCCATGGACGCGGTCGGGTCAAGGACTCCGAATACTCGTTGCAGATGCGCGAGAAGCAGAAGGCACGCTTTGCCTACGGCGTGCTGGAGAAGCAGTTCCGTCGCTACTACGTTGAAGCCGATCGTCACACCGGCAAGACAGGTGACCGGCTGCTGCAAATCCTGGAGACGCGTCTCGACAACGTCGTGTACCGCTCCGGGTTCGCAAACACGCGTCGTCAGGCCCGTCAGCTCGTCGTGCACGGCCACTTCCTGGTCAACGGCAAGCGAGTGGACATCCCCTCGTACCGCGTGAAGGCTCACGACATCGTGGACGTCGCCGAGAAGTCGATGAACCTGCATCCGTTGGTGGTTGCTCGTGAGACGCACGGCGAACGCTCGGTGCCGGCCTGGATGGAGGCTCGTCCCAATCGGATGCGCATCCTCATCCACCAGTTGCCGCTGCGTGAGCAGATTGTGATTGACGTCCAGGAACATCTGGTCGTCGAGCTGTACTCGAAGTAGGACCGAGAGGGGCTGGCCGAACAATCGGTCAGCCCCATTTCGCCAAGAAAGCCGGGTGGGAAGCGTTCCCGCCCGGATTCGCGCCCTCATATATCGGTTGGTGCGGAAAGGATATTCATGCTCATCGCACAGCGCCCAACGCTGTCGGAGGTCCCGATCTCCGAACACCGCTCGCAGTTCGCCATCGAGCCGCTGGAGCCGGGTTTCGGCTACACGCTCGGCAACTCCCTGCGTCGGACCCTTCTGTCGTCGATCCCCGGTGCCTCGGTCACGAGCATCAAGGTCGAGGGCAACATGCACGAGTTCTCCACGATCGAGGGGGTCGTCGAGGACGTCACCGAGATCATCCTCAACCTGAAGGGCCTCGTGCTCTCCTCCGAGGAGGACGAGCCCGTCGTCATGTACCTGCGCAAGTCGGGTGCAGGGGCGGTCACCGCCGCTGACATCCAGCCTCCGACCGGTGTGGAGATCCACAACCCGGAAGTTCACATTGCCACTCTCAACGAGACCGGCAAGCTGGAGATGGAACTCGTCGTGGAGCGTGGCCGTGGCTACGTTTCAAGCTCCCTGAACAAGGATCCTGACGCAGAAATCGGCCGGATTCCGGTTGACTCGATCTACTCCCCGGTGCTCAAGGTCAGCTACAAGGTTGAGGCCACCCGCGTGGCTCAGCGCACCGACTTCGACCGTCTCATCATTGATGTGGAGACCAAGCCGTCGATGTTGCCCCGCGATGCCATGGCATCTGCCGGTCGCACGCTGGTTGAGCTGTTCGGCCTCGCCCGCGAGCTGAACGTGAACGCCGAAGGCATCGAGATCGGTCCTTCGCCGGTCGACGAGCAGATCGCCGAATCGTTGGGCTTGCCCATCGAGGACCTGGAGCTGTCAGTGCGTTCCTACAACTGCCTGAAGCGCGAGGGCATCCACACCGTGGGTGAACTCGTCGCCCGCAGTGAGGAAGACCTGCTGGACATTCGCAACTTCGGCTCCAAGTCGATCCTCGAGGTCAAGGTCACCCTTCATGGGCTCGGCCTCGCTCTGCGTGACTCCGCTCCGGGCTTTGACCCGATGGAGGCCATCGAGCGCTTCGACGAGGACAACGAAGAGACCGAAGGCGACGAAGACTTCGCCGAGACCGAGCAGTACTGACGCCCGCTTCCGAGCGTTGCTCGGACACACTCACTGAAAGAACGTAACTGATGCCAAAGCCAACAAAGGGTCCTCGTCTGGGCGGTTCGCCCACGCACGAGCGCACCATCCTCCGCAACATGGCCTCACAGCTGTTTCAGCATGGCCGGATCACCACCACCGAGACCAAGGCCCGTCGCGTTCAGCCGCTGGCCGAGAAGCTCATCACCAAGGCCAAGCGTGGAGACCTGCACTCCCGTCGTCTGGTGCTCCAGGCGATCACGGACCGCGACGTGGTGGACACGCTGTTCACCGAGATCGCTCCGACGTTCGCCGATCGTGAGGGCGGCTACACCCGCATCACGAAGGTGGGCCCCCGCAAGGGCGACAACGCACCGATGGCCATCATCGAGCTTCTGACGGAATCCGTCGAGGATTCACGGGCCACCCGCGCCAAGTCGGGCAAGGCAACCGCCAAGCCCGCCCCCGCAGGCGCAACGACGAAGGACGAGGCGGTTGAGTCTCCCGTCGTCGAGGCGGAAGCTGCAGAGTCTGAGAACATCGAGGAGGGCGCCTCACCCGAGGGTGCCGCAGCTGATGATCTCGCCGACGAAGCAGTCATCGAGGAGGCAGCGGCCGAGTCCGCCGACGCCAAGGCTGACGAGACCAACTGAGGTTTGCTCGCCAGTTCCAAGCTCAAAGGAGGGGTCCGGTTCGCCGGGCCCCTCCTTTGCGTGTCCCCCCGCAGACTGTGTTGTCGGTCGTTCTGTGTCGTGGGCAGAGCGACCCTGGCGGGTGTCGGTGCTGTAGAGTCCCGGCGAGTACACAATCAGCCCCTGAACAGGGGCAACTTCGAGGAGTCCCCGTCATGTCGTTTCGCAAGCTAGCCGTCGCTCTCAGCGCCACGGCCGCACTGGTCCTCTCGGCATGCGGAGGCTCTGCAGAGCCCGGTGCCTCCACCACCGCGCCGGGTGAGTCCACGGCTCCCGCGGAGGTACAGGTCCTGGAGATCGGCATCGTCAACTACGTCTCGCACCCGGCCCTGGATGCTGTGCAGCAGGGCTTCATCGACGGCCTTGCCGAGGCCGGCTACGTCGACGGTGAGAAGATCACGCTCGATTTGCAGAACGCCCAGGCTGATCAGGCGACTCTGACCGCCATCGCCAACCAGTTCGCGCAGGCGGACAAGGACCTCGTGTTGGCCATCGCCACACCGTCGGGCCAGGCTGTTGCACAGGTCATCACAGACAAGCCGGTCCTCTTCGGCGCGGTCACCGATCCAGTGGCCGCTGATCTGGTCGCGGACTGGGACGCCCCGGGCGCCAACATCACCGGAGCCTCAGACCTGAACCCGGTGGCTGATCAACTGAAGCTGCTCCTGGAAATCGATCCGGACATCAAGACCGTGGGAATCGTCTACTCCTCCGGTGAGGTCAACGCCGAAGTGCAGGTGGAGGCCGCAGAGAAGGCCGCCGCAGATCTCGGTCTCACCATCGAGAAGTCCGCCGTCACCAACTCCTCTGAGGTCCAGCAGGCCGCGCAGTCCCTGGACGTTGATGCGTTCTACGTGCCCACCGACAACAACGTCGTGGCCGGTATCGAAGCCCTGATCCAGGTGGCCGAGCAGAAGAAGATTGCAGTGGTGGCCTCCGATGAGGGATCCGTGGAGCGCGGTGCTGTCGCCTCCCTCACCGTCAACTACGAACTACAGGGCCGCGACCTGGCAGCAATGGCCGTTGACATCTTCGAGAACGACGCCGACACCGCCACCATGCCTGTGAAGCTTCAGGAAACCTTCGACCTGAACGTCAATCCCGCCGCCGCGGAGCGCATGGGTGTCGCAATTCCAGCCGACATGGCCGAGCGGGCCGTCAAGACCTTCTGAGACGCCGGCGGCCGAGGCCGCTGACCCTTTTCGAAGCCCCACGAGACCGGGACGCCAGCCATGGACATATCAGTCGTTGCCCTCATCGGGTCGGAGCTCGGGTTGCTCTACGCCATGCTGGCGGTGGGTGTCTATCTCACGTACCGAGTGCTGGATTTCCCCGACCTCACAGTGGATGGCTCATTCACCACGGGTGCGGCCTTGTCCGCCGTACTCATCGTGAGCGGGGTTCCCATCTGGATCGCCATCATCGCCAGCATCCTGGGCGGGATGGCCGCGGGTGTGGTTACGGGACTTCTTCACGTCTGGGGCAACATCAACCCGTTGCTGGCGGGGATCCTCACCCAGATTGCGCTGTACTCCGTCAACCTGCGCATCATGGGCAAGTCCAATTTGCCGCTGCTGCGTGAGACCACGCTCATGACCCCACTGCGTGAGGCCGGACTCCTCGGTACGTGGGGTGCAGTAGGAATCTTCTTGGTGGTGGTCCTGATCGTCGGCGCCGGTATCTACGGATTCCTCGGCACGGGCTTTGGAGTGGCCATCCGGGCCACCGGCGACAACGAACTGATGGCACGGAGCCAGGGCATCAATACGGGCGTCACCAAGGTGGCGGGCCTCGCCATCTCCAATGGCCTCGTGGCACTCTGCGGTTCCATCGTGGCGCAGTACCAGGGCTACGCGGACATCTCCATGGGCATCGGTCTCATCATCGCCGGCCTCGCCTCGGTGATCATTGGTCAGGCCGTCTTCGGTTCGACGGCGGTGTGGCAGTCAGTACTGGCCGCCGTGCTCGGCTCCGTCATCTATCGCATCGTGATCCAGGCTGCTCTCGGCGCTGGTTTGAATCCGAATGACACCAAGATCATCTCCGCCGTGCTCGTGGTGGTGGCGCTTGTCCTGCCCCAATGGAGCGTTCTCAAGAAGATGCGGCAACGCCGTCGTAACGCGGAAGCGAGGGCCGCCTGATGCTTCAGCTCACCGGGATCACGAAACGCTTCTTCCCCAACACCGTGAACGAGCGCACCGCGCTGGATGGGCTCGACCTCAGCCTTGGCGAAGGCGATTTCGTCACGGTCATCGGTTCCAACGGTGCCGGGAAGTCAACGCTCCTCAACGTCATTGCCGGCCGCTACACCCCGGACGATGGACAGGTGATCATCGACGGTCGAACCGTCACGAAGCAGGCGGAGCATCGTCGTGCCGCGCGCGTGGGACGGGTCTTCCAGGATCCGATGGCCGGTACCAGCCCCACCCTGACGATCGAGGAGAACCTCGCCATCGCTTTCGGCCGGGGCGAGCGCCGCGGACTCCGACTGGCGGTCACGGGCAGCAAGAAGAAGGTGTTCCGGCAGGAGTTGGCGTCACTTGAGCTGGGTCTCGAGGACCGACTGGAGATGCGTGTGGGCATGCTGTCCGGGGGGCAGCGCCAGGCGCTGAGCCTCCTGATGGCCACCTATGCCAAGCCTGCGATCCTGCTTCTCGATGAGCACACTGCCGCTCTCGATCCGTCGCGGGCGGAGCTGATCACCCGCCTGACGGGCGAGCAGGTGGCCCGCCACAACCTCACGGCGCTGATGGTGACGCACAACATGGCGCAGGCCATTGAGCTCGGCAACCGCCTGATCATGATGCACGAGGGCCGCATCGTGCTCGACGTTGACGAGGCCGCCAAGAGGACCACCACCCCGGAGAACCTGCTGGAGGAGTTCGGCAAGATCAAGGGCGCCAGCCTCTCTGATCGCACTCTGCTGGACTGAATCGCTTCTCGGAACTGCGTAGGATGCCGTTGTGAGAATTGCTCAGATGGCCAACTTTGTTGGGCCCACCTCGGGTGGCATGAAGGTGGTCATCGAGACGCTGGGTGAGGCGTATGTTGCCGCTGGACATGAGCGCATCCTCGTGGTGCCCGGGGCACGGGACGCCGTGGAGGAGACGAAGTCCGGCATCGTCGTCTCGGTCCGGGCGCCGAAGCTGACACATCAGTACCGCATGATTGCCAAGCCGTGGCGTGCACTGGAGGTGCTTGATCGCTTCCGTCCCACCAGCATCGAGGTCTCCGACAAGTGGACGCTCTCGCCCGCCGGCCGCTGGGCAGCGAAACGAGGCGTGGGATCCGTCCTGTTCAGCCATGAGCGGCTCTCCGACATGCTGGCGATGTTCATGCGCCACTCCTTCGGTGTGGAGAAGGCGGTGGGGACGCTGAACAGTCGGCTCGCCAAGCAGTTCGATGCGGTGGTGGTCACCAGCCAGTTCGCCGCCGACGAGTTCGCTGACACCTCGGCACGGTTGGAGCTGGTGCCGCTTGGCGTGGATCTCATGACGTTCAACCCGGCCGTGGGCACCCCGGTGGATGATGGCGTCCTGAAGCTCGTTTACGCTGGCCGGCTTTCACATGAGAAGAGCCCGCAGTTGGCGGTCGCGGCGGCGGCTGAGCTGCACAAGCGTGGTCGTGCCGTGAGGATGGATCTGTACGGCACCGGCCCGGATCAGGCGGAGCTGCAGAGGATCGCTGGCGATGCGCCCGTCTTCTTCCATGGCTTCGTCGATGGTCGCGCCGAACTGGCCAAACGATATGCGGCGGCGGACGTCTCGATGTCGGTGTGCCCTGCGGAGA
>CBDTVQ010000027.1:0-12207 GCA_965364045.1 uncultured Tessaracoccus sp.
CGGTGATCGAGATCACGTTGGTGGGGATGTAGGCCGAGACGTCGTTGGCCTTCGTCTCGATGATGGGCAGACCCGTCATCGAACCCGCGCCGAGCTCGTCGGAGAGCTTCGCGCAACGCTCGAGCAGCCGGGAGTGGAGGTAGAACACGTCACCGGGGTAGGCCTCGCGGCCCGGCGGGCGACGCAGCAGCAGCGACATGGCGCGGTACGCCTCGGCCTGCTTGGTCAGATCGTCAAAAACGATGAGGACGTGTTTGCCTTGGTACATCCAGTGCTGGCCGATCGCGGAACCTGCGTAGGGGGCGATGTACTTGTAGCCGGCAGGATCGGACGCGGGCGCGTGCACGATGGTGGTGTACTCCAGCGCACCAGCGGCCTCCAGGGTGCTGCGCACCTCGGCGATCGTGGAGCCCTTCTGTCCGATGGCGACGTAGATGCAGCGAACCTGCTTCTTTACGTCGCCCGAGGCCCAGTTGTCCTTCTGATTGATGATCGTGTCGATCGCAATGGCGGTCTTGCCCGTCTTGCGGTCACCGATGATCAGCTGACGCTGACCACGGCCAATGGGAGTCATTGCGTCGATCGCCTTGAGCCCGGTCTGCAGCGGCTCACGGACTTCCTGGCGATCCATCACGCCGGCGGCCTGGAGTTCGAGGGCACGACGCTCGTCGAGCCCCTCGATCTCACCCAGTCCATCGATGGGGTTGCCGATGGCATCCACGACGCGTCCGAGGT
Source organism: uncultured Tessaracoccus sp. (assembly GCA_965364045.1). Taxonomy (GTDB): domain Bacteria; phylum Actinomycetota; class Actinomycetes; order Propionibacteriales; family Propionibacteriaceae; genus Arachnia. The sequence continues at coordinate 736 of CBDTVQ010000027.1, forward strand.
ATCCCTCGCCGACGGGGACCGACAGGACCTCACCGGTGCCGTGCACCACGGAGCCCTCGTTGATGCCCTCGGAGTCTCCGAGCACCACGACGCCGATCTCGCGCTCATCCAGGTTCAGGGCGATGCCCATGGTCCCGTTCTCGAAACGCAGCAGTTCGTTGGCCATGGCAGAGGGCAGGCCCTCAACACGGGCGATGCCGTCGCCAGAGCTGACGACGGTGCCAACCTCGGTCCGGTTCGCCGCGGCGGGCTGGTAGGACTGGACGAAGTCGTCCAGAGCGTCCCGGATCTCGTCGGGACTGATCGTGAGTTCAGCCATTGGGGCCTGCTTTCGCTTAATGGGTGGTGAGGAGCCGGCGGGCATCATCCAGCCGCCCGGCAGTCGTTGATTCGATGATGTGATCGCCCAGCGACACGTCCATGCCGCCCAGCACTTCTGGATCGACCTCCACCTGCAAGGTCACCGGTCCGCCCACCTGGGCCTCCAGGGCCCGACGCAGACGTTCCGTACGGGCTTCGTCCAGCGGACGCGCCACGGTTACGCGGGCAATCTGTTGTCCGGCCAACGTCGCGGCCATTTTCAGATAGCTGCGCACCGTCAGTGGGAGGGTACGCACCCGCGCGGCTGCAGCCCTGGCGAGCAGGCGGTCAGTGACGGGGTGGGCGCGGTTCGAGATGAGGCGCGACACCAGTTCCCGGCGGGCGTCCAGCGGATACCTTCGGTTGCGCAGCGTGTCCGACAGGGCTGAGTCCGAGTCCACCGTCGCGGCGAAATCGTGCAACTCCTTCTGGACACGCTCCAGATCTCCGGAACCGCGGGCCACACGCAGCAGGGCTCGCACCCCCTGGGTCTCCAATGCCTCCACCAGTCGTCGACCACTGGAGAACGTACCCGTGGCCACTTCTGCCAGCACCCCCATGGCGGAAGCACTGATGCGGTGGGCGAACAAACGTGTCGCCAACGTTGACCTTCCCTCAGCCGTCGAGCTGGGGTCGGACAATGAGCGGCGCAACGGTGCTTGGCTCTCCAGAAGGTCGACGACGGCGAAGAGCTCGTCGGCGCTCGGCGCATCCACCGACATGGCGTCGATCTTCGCGTTGAGGGCAAGCAGAGCTGCGTCGCGTGCCTTCATCGCGCCGACTCGAGTTCAGCCAGGAAACGATCCACCGTGCGGTTGGCGCGTGCATCGTCGGTGAGTGATTCCCCAACAATCTTTCCGGCAAGCGTGGTTGCCAGTCCGCCCACTTCGCCGCGCAACTCTGCCAGGAGCTTGGCGCGTTCAGCGTCAAGCTGCGCACGTCCGGAGTCCAGAATGCGCGAGGACTCCTTCGTGGCCTTCTCCCGGGCCTCGGCCAGGACCTGTGCCCCAGCGTTCTTCGCATCCTCTCGGATGCGGGCGGCTTCTTCTCGAGCGTTGGAGAGTTGGTCGTTGTAGTTGGCCAACGCTGCCTCCGCCTTGGCCTCAGCTGCGGCAGCACGCTGCAGTCCGCCCTCAATCTTCGAGGAACGCTCCTCGTACATTTTCTCGAAGGCGGGAACAATGAACTTCCACATCACCAGGAAGATCAGCAGCATCAAAACGATGCCAACGAAGATCTCCGACAGGTGCTCGGGGGCAAGAGGCCCAAGATTGACCTCTTGCAGCACCCCGAAAACGGGGGTAGCCATCCGGGTTACTTGAGGACGAAGGCGAGGGCGATGGCGATGATGGCCAGGGCCTCAACCACGGCGAAGCCAATGAAGGCGGTGCTCATCATGGCACCACGAGCCTCGGGCTGGCGTGCCGTGCCGTTGATGACGGACGCGAAGATCCACGCCACGCCCAGTGCGGGGGCAATGGTGGCGATCGCGTAGCCGATCATGTTGATCGATCCATTGATTTCCAACAAGAACATTGTTTTCCTTTCGGGTGGCTTCTTCCCGGGCGGGAGGAAGTCAGACTCTTAGTGCGCCTCGGAGATGGAGGTGGACACGTACTGGGCGGTCAGGACTGTGAAGATGTAAGCCTGGAGCGCTCCGATGAAGAGCTCCAGGAACAGGATGGCGAAGCTGAAGATGAGGGAGACTCCACCGGCCACGTTGTAGCCGAGGTTGTTCTCGTATGTGAGAAGGAAGGAACCGCCCAGGACGAACACCAGGACCACGAGGTGTCCGGCGAACAAGTTCGCAAACAGACGCAGTGCCAACGTGATGGGCCGCGTGATGAAGTTGGCCAGGAACTCCAGCGGGATGATGATGGGCAAGAGGTACCAAGGAACACCCTCGGGGATCAACTGGCGCTTGAGGAAGCCTGCGAAACCAAACTTCACGAACCCGGCCCCGACGTAGACGCACCAGGACATGAAGGCCAGGCCATAGGCATAGCCGACGTTGGAGAACGTGGGGTACATGAAGAAGAAGAACTCGCCGAACCAGTTGTTGATCAACAGGAAGGAGAACAGTCCCAGCAGGTAGGGCAGGAACTTCTTGAAGTCGTGGTGCAGGATGTCGCGGGCAATGCTGTTGCGCACGAACTCGTAGATGTACTCGCCGAGGAACTGACCCTTGGAGGGCTTCACCTTCAGGTTGCGGGAGGCCCACCACCACAACAGGATCACCAGCAGCGCGCCGACGACAGCCTGTAGCGCGGGCTTGTTGAGCCACATCAGCCAGTCCGGGCCACCCGGGAACGCGGGTCCGAACTTGAAGTCATCCACACCCGGCGGCGTGAAGATGCCGTCCTCCAGCGGAAGAAGTCCTGGATTCACTCAAGTCTCCCGTATCTCTTGATGATGAGGTAGGTGCTGGTGGCCAGACCCAGAATGAGTCCGACCGGCAACAACCACTCGGTGTGCAAGTAGTGGTCCCCGAGCCAGCCAAGTCCTCCGTAGAGGATCAGTCCGGCCAGGATGTAGCTGAGCGCAACCATGCCATCGTCGGTACTGCCGCCTCGTGGTGGCGGAGGTGTCCCCTCGGGTGGCGATGTCGTGCCCATGTTCGTGGGTGAGCCTAGCGGAAAAATCCTGCTCGATCACCTCGATGTTCAATCTTTGACCCCGATCGGGGCGACGTACTCCTCGTCATAGATGGGAACTCGTTGCCGGGCAGCCACCACAACGACGCCTGTGACCCAGGCGATGACGGTGCCGGTGACCGCCAGGAGCAGCCACCCGCGTGATATGACGGGTTCCACAGCTGGATGCCCCAACAGGAACCACATGCCCAACCCAATTCCCACCACGCGCACTGCGTACGAGGCAAGTGCCACACCCATTCCCAGTACCGGATCGAGCTCACAGGCAATGATCTCGATGGCCTGACCGATGGAGAAGAAGATCACGACGGCCGCAAAGCCCAACGCCACGGTGATGGCCGCCGGCGCCCCACCCAGCGCGAGGGCCAGTCCGAGGATGCCCAAACCGATGGCATGGGCCAGGACGAGACCACCCACCATCATCTGGCGAGCGCGACGCGCCGCCCCGCTGAGGACAACGCCGCTCCGTCGTGTCTCAGCCATTGCCATCCCGTCCCGCGGGCTTCAGCAATTCTGGTTCGTCGGCTTCCGGAACGGCCTCCGGCCCAGGTGTCATCATCGCCATCGCTGGACGCAGCGGCCGGGTGGTGAAGACGATGACGGCCACCAGCGCGACGGCAACGATGATCACCGATGCCAGGTCATCAGACAGTGTGATGGTCACGAGCCCCACCGCAGAGACGGCCGTCCAGGCGTACATCAGGAAGACGGCGCCCCGGTGGGAGTGTCCGCGCGCCACGAGTCGATGATGCAGATGTTGTTTGTCCGCCACGAACCAGTACTGACCCTTGCGTGTCCGCCTGATGTAGGCGGACACCATGTCCACCAGCGGCAGGGCCAGCGCAGCCAGTGGGAGCAGGATGGGCAACAGGGCGGGCAGGACGTTGCCGGTGTCGCTGGACAGGGCACTGGAGTCCACCTGCCCGGTGAAGGAGATGGTGCTCATGGCCATCAGAAGCCCGAGCAACATCGCCCCCGAGTCCCCCATGAACATCTTGGCCGGATGGAAGTTGTGGCCGAGAAAGCCGAGGCAGATGCCGAGCGTGGCGACGGTGATGAGGCTGGCTGTGGTGGCACGCACCAGTTCCTGCTCGTAGGCCAGCACGTAGGAATATGCGAAAAAGGCTCCGGAGCCGATGGCCACGACGCCAGCGGCCAGTCCATCCAGCCCGTCGATGAAGTTGATGGCGTTCACGCACACGGCGATGAAGAAAACTGTGATGACGATGCTGGTTGCATCGTCAACACCGTAGATTCGGCCTGGCAACGGGATCCAGTAGATGCGCACGCCCCCGAGCACGGCCACCCCGGCGGCCAGCACCTGACCTCCGAGTTTCACGAGTGCCGGCATGTCGTACTTGTCATCCAGTGCCCCAACGATGCAGATCACCAGTCCAGCCCACAGGACCGCAGATGCGTCGTGGGCCACCGAGGCGTGTCGGCCGAGAAACGGCAGCTGCAGTGCCAGCCAGAATGCGACCGCCAGACCACCCAGCATCGCCAGTCCCCCGAAGTACGGGATGGGCTGGGTGTGGACATCGCGTGTGCGCACCGTCGCCATGGCACCGGTTCGCACAGCGATCGTACGGAAGGCACCCGCCAGAAGATAGGTGACGGCGGCCGCCACCAGGAGTACCAGCAGGTATTCACGCATGGGTCACCCGGGGGTCGGCTCGTCGACAGGTTGATCGGACACGGGCTGGGCATCGATTTGCGTGACTTCGCCGCCGGCCTCGATCTGCTCAGGCTCTTCAGCGGCTGGCAGCCCGGCGGGGGCGTCTGGCTCCGGCTCCGGCTCCGGCTCCGGCAGGGGCTCGAGACGCGTCGCCACCGCCACCAGTTCCTCGAACGACACAACTCCGGCGCGCAGCACCCTGCCCCTGTCGGACCGGCTGAAATCGACGATGGTGCTCACTCCACGGCCCCCGATGGTGCCGCCGTCGAGATAGACCGCGACGCGATCCCCTAGCGCCGAGCGAGCCTCATCACAGGTTGTGGCCGGCGATTGACCGGAGATGTTGGCGGAGCTGACGGCCAGCGGGCCTGTGCTGCGCAACAGGGCCCGCGCCCCAGCATGGTCGGGAACCCGGACGGCGACGGTGCCGTCGGTCTCCCCCACTTTCAGGTTCAGCGTCTTCTGCGCCTTCAGGATGAGAGTCAACGCACCGGGCCAGAACTGCTTGGCCAGCGCAGCTGCGTCCTTCGGCACATCCGAGACCAGGGCGCGCAGCATGGACGGCTCAGCCACGAGGACCGGTGGGGGCATGTCCTTGCCACGATCCTTGGCGTCGAGCAGTTTCTGCACGGCCTCACTTGAGAAGGCATTGGCACCAATGCCGTACACGGTGTCTGTGGGGAGCACGACGCATTCGCCTGCGGTCACGGCTTCGGTGGCCGCCGCAATGCCCGCGTCGGCATCCACGAGTAGGTGGTGCACTGCCGGGCCCGCCGGGATGATCTCGCTCACGGCGCCAATCCTGCCATGCCCGGGCCTTCCGTCCGAAGAACGCCGTGCGAACCGAGGCTCTGCGCGATGATGTGGCGCGGGCGTCCGGAGAGATCGGGGAGGTCAGCGGTGCCAGTGAAGTCGGGTTCCCCGAAGAGCTCCAGCACCGCGGTGGACTGCTTCTCGTCGTGCTCCGCGGCAACCCAACCGCCGGGCGCCAGGAGCCGTAGTGCAACGTCGCGGACCACGCGCAGGGCATCCAGACCATCCTGGCCACTGAAGAGTGCGAGATCCGGATCCCGGCCCACGACGTCAGAGGGAAGGACGCAGCGATCCGTCTCCGGCACGTACGGCGGGTTTGCCACCACGAGATCGACGGTGCCGTTCAGTTCCGGGAAGGCATCAGCCATGTCCCCATGCACGAGATCAACGTGGACGCCGTCCAGGTTGCGCACCAGATAGGGCCAGGCCAGTTCGGACAGCTCCACGGCGTGCAACTCCACGCTGCCCATCTCGCGAGCCAGGCACAGCGTGATGGCCCCGGAACCGGCACACAGCTCGACGACACGGCGACGACCCACCGGACGAGCCGCAAGGATCTCCAGTGCCGCACCGACGAGTTGTTCCGTCTCCGGGCGCGGGATGAAAACCCCTCTGCCCACGTGCAGTTCCTCGTACCGAAAAGGAGCGAGACCCGTGATGTGCTGCACGGGTTCCCCGGACTCCCGTCGTTGGATCATGTCCTCGAAGAGGATTTCTTGCTCCGGGGTCGGATCCGCGGCCAAAAGCAGCCCATGGGGTGCACCGAGTAGATGGGTGAGCAGGAGGCGTGCGTCCACCGCGGGACTCGCGAGGCCAGCGGCCTTGAACCGCTGCGTCGCCAGTGCCATGGCATCCCCGGTGCGCATCAGCGCGTGCCACCCGAGAGCCGCTCCGCGAGATCCTCCTCTGCCAGAGCATCCAGAACTGGGTCCAGAGTGCCGCCCAGAACGGCATCCAGATTGTGCGACTTGAAGCCGATCCTGTGATCACTGAAGCGGTTCTCGGGGAAGTTGTAGGTTCTCACCCGCTCCGAGCGGTCCACGGTGCGTACCTGGGATTTGCGGGCCTGAGAAGCTGCCGACGCGGCCTGCTCCGCCGCCAACGCGATCAGTCTGGAGCGCAGCATGCGCATGGCCGATTCGCGATTCTGCAGCTGGGAGCGCTCGTTCTGGCAACTGACAACGAGACCGGAGGGCGTGTGGGTGATCCGCACGGCGGAGTCGGTGGTGTTGACACCCTGCCCTCCGGGTCCGGAGGCGCGGTACACGTCAATCCGGAGATCATCGTCGTTGACCTCCACCTCGTCTGCCTCCACGTCCGGCATCACGAGGACACCGGCTGCAGAAGTGTGCACCCGACCCTGGGATTCGGTCACGGGTACGCGTTGTACCCGGTGCACACCACCTTCAAACTTGAGACGGCCATAGGGGCCCACACCATCGATGGCGCCACCTTTGACGGCCACCGTCACGGACTTGTACCCGCCCAGATCGGTTTGCTGCTCGTCGAGCACCTCCACCTTCCAGCCCGTGTGCTCGGCGTGGCGCAGGTACATGCGCAGCAGATCCCCTGCGAAAAGGGCGGATTCGTCACCGCCCTCCCCAGACTTGATCTCGAGCAGCGCGTCGGCATCGTCGTTGGGATCTCTCGGTGCCAGCAGCCGGGTCAGACGCCCCATGATGACGGCCAGTTCTACGTCCAGCTCCTCAACCTCGTCAGCGAACGCCGCATCTGTCTCCGCGAGTTCCAGCGCTGCTTCGCGGTCACCCGTCAACCGGGCGTGTTCATCGAGCGCCTCCACCACCGGGCGCAGGGAGGCGTAGCGCCGGCCCACCTTTCGGGAGCGGGCCGCATCTGAGTGAAGAGAGGGGTCGGCGAGTGCCAGCTCGAGTGCACGGAACTCCTCTATGAGTGGTGTGGCGAACTCGAACATCTCGATTGCCTTCCCTGATCCTTCACTGACCACGCCGACGGAGACGGCACGGATGCGTAGTTGAAAAAACACCAGACGCCGGACAGGGCCTCAATCGGCCCCGCCCAGCGTCTGGTGCGGTGGAACTACTTCTGGTAACGCTTCTGGAAGCGGGCCACACGACCACCAGTGTCAAGAATCTTCTGCTTACCGGTGTAGAACGGGTGGCACGCGGCGCACACGTCGGCGCTCAGTGAGCCCTTCGTGGAGGTGCTACGAGTGGTGAACTTGTTTCCGCACGTGCAGGTCACGTCTGTGTCCTGGTACTGCGGGTGGATTCCCTGCTTCATTTGATGCTCCTTGCGTGATCTCGTGGTTTATCCGGGTCGCCCCGGGGCTCTTTGAGGCCCCATGCAATGCGTGAACCGGCACGAGGGTGAATTATGCCACTGTGCGCGGCGAGGACCAAGCCAGACGTGGGCTCAGTTCTCCTGCTGCGGCGTTGTCTTCATGACGCTGAGAAGGAACTCGTGGTTGTCGGCGGTCTTGCGCATCCTGGACATCAGGGTTTCAAGAGCGGCCTGGTCGCCCAATCCGGACAGTGCCCTGCGCAGCTTCCAGATGATGTTGAGCTCATCCTTGCCCAGAAGCAGCTCTTCGCGGCGGGTGCCGGAGGCGTCCACGTCAATGGCCGGATAGATCCTCTTGTCGGCGAGCTGTCGGGTGAGACGCAGTTCCATGTTGCCGGTGCCCTTGAACTCCTCGAAAATCACCTCGTCCATCTTTGAGCCGGTCTCGATGAGAGCCGTGGCGAGAATGGTCAGCGAACCGCCGTCCTCGATGTTGCGCGCCGCGCCGAAGAACTTCTTCGGCGGGTACAGCGCTGCGGAGTCCACACCGCCGGAGAGAATTCGTCCCGACGCCGGGGCGGCCAGGTTGTAGGCGCGTCCAAGCCGGGTGATGCCGTCCAGGAGCACGACCACGTCGTGTCCGAGCTCCACGAGGCGCTTGGCACGCTCGATGGCCAGTTCCGCCACCATGGTGTGATCCTCGGCGGGCCGGTCGAACGTGGAGGAGATGACCTCACCAGAGGTGGTGCGCTGGAAGTCGGTGACCTCCTCGGGACGCTCATCCACGAGCACCACCATGAGGTGCACCTCGGGGTTGTTGGCCGCGATCGCATTGGCGATGGCCTGCATGATCATTGTCTTGCCAGCCTTGGGTGGCGAGACGATGAGGCCGCGCTGACCCTTGCCGATGGGCGAGACCATGTCGATGAGACGGCCCGTCAGGTTCGGACCGGGCGTTTCCAGCTTCAGCCGAGTCTGTGGGTACAAGGGCGTGAGCTTGGCGAACTCGGGCCGGTTGCGTGCCTTCTCGGGATCGTCGCCGTTCACCGTGTCCAGGCGGACGAGCGGGTTGTACTTCTCCTTGCGCTCGCCCTCCTTCTGCGTGCGGATCGCGCCGGAGACCACATCGCCACGCCGCAGGCCGAACTTGCGCACCATCGAGATGGGGAGGTAGGCATCATTGGAGCCCGGCAGGTATCCGGTGGTGCGGACGAAGGCGTAGTTGTCCAGGATGTCGACGATGCCGGAGATCGAAGCCAGGACGTCGTCCTCGCTGACCTGCGGATCATTCTCGAAGCGCTCCATACCGGAGGGGCCACGGCCACTGGGGCGACGATTCTGTCTATCCCTGCTGCGGCGACGGCGGCCACGCTGCGAGCCACCTGAGTTGTCGTCGTCCCAGCGGTTGCTGCTGCCTCCGCTGTTACCACCACCACCGCTGCTGCTGCTCTGGCTCGGACCCGAGTCACCACCCGAGGGTGCCGCAGCCGGCACGTTCTGAGCTTTGGCGTTCTGCTGCTTCCCGCCGGTGGAACCCATGGCGGCGGCAAGGCGTTCGCCCACTTCTTCGTTCACTGCGTCCTGTGAGGAGCGGTCGCGGCCATTGCGGTCCCGACGACGGCGGTTCTGGTTCCGGCCACCCGCGCCATCGGCGTTCTGATCGGAATCACCACGGGCAGTGCCGGACTGCTGCTGGGTCTGCGCGGATGCTGGCTTCTCCTGGTCACGGTCCTGCTGGTCCCGACGTCGGTCGGAGCCGCCATCCTTGGAGGACTCGGCCGAGTTGGTGGGCTCAGATTTCTGTTCCGGAGCTGACTGCGGGGTTTCCTGGAGACGCGCCGGCCGTTGCGTCCTTGGCGACGACGAGCGTGAAGCACCACCCTGGCCTGAGGAGATGGCGGCAACCAGGTCTCCCTTGCGCATCGCTGAGACGCCCTTGAGCCCCATGCCTGCAGCAATGGACTTGAGCTCGACCAGCTTCATGCCAGCCAGATTGTTGGAACCGGATTCGGTCACAGATTTCCTTCCAGATGCGCCGGAGGGGAGCAAACACGCTCATCATTCCCGGCCAAACAAGTTGATTTGATCACGGCAAACGCCCAGAGAAAAAAGGAGTCCTTGATCAGTGGGCTGAAAAGCAACCACTGGCGCCAACTTTGGTGACCGACATAAACTGTAGCACCCGAAACCCCTCCGCACACAAATCCTCCCGTCGTACTGTGTGGCCATGGTCCACCAACAGATGTTCGAGGATGACGATCCACTACTGGAGCGGCTGCGGAAACTTGCACTGGCGCTTCCGGAGGCGGCAGAGAAGGTGAGCCATGGCCGGCCGGCGTTCTTCACCACCCGGGTCTTCGCGTATTTCAGTGGCTCACTGAAGACCGGCGATGAGTGGGTGCAGCATCCGCAATCGGTCATGGTGAAGCTGGACGCGGACGAACGCAGGGCCCTGTTGAGCGAGCAGCGGTGCTGGGTGCCCGCCTATCTGGGACCCAGCGGCTGGGTGGGCATCGACATCGACGAGAACTCGGACTGGGAAGAGCTGTCAGAACTGATCGAGACGTCCTACCGGGAGACGGCATCCCCCCAGCTCCTCAAGGAACTCGACGGTCGTTGAGGGCCGGGCACGATCCGGCTCATGCCTCGGGGAGAAACTGCAGCACCTCTGACAAGGTATTCGCCTCCTGCGCCGTCTTGTCGTGGCGGTACCGCAACACCCGTGCGAATCTGAGTGCCGCTCCCCCGGGGTAGCGCGTGGACCGCTGCAGCCCGTCGAAGGCAATCTCCACCACCTGCTCCGGGCGCACATGCACCACGTGCCCCTCCCGACGCGTCTGCAACTGCAGAAAATGTTCCGTCTGCCACGCGAGGGTTTCATCGGCCATACCTTTGAAGGTCTTGCCGAGCATGACGAATTGATTGCCCTCACGCGCGCCGAGATGAATGTTGGACAGCTTGCCGCTTCGCCTACCGCTCCCCCACTCGACTGCGAGCACTACAAGGTCCAGCGTGTGGACCGGTTTCACCTTCACCCAGGCCGAACCCCGCCGCCCGGCTTCGTAGGAGGCATTGAGGCTCTTGGCCACAACCCCCTCATGGCCAGCGGCGAGAGTACGCGCGAAGAACGCCTCCGCATCGTCTTCATCAGTTGTGACCAGCCGGTCCACGATCAGCTCGGGTGGCGCCAGCCGGGCGAGCTTCGCGAATCGCACGTGGGCTGGTTGGTCGATGAGGTCGCGACCGTCGACGTGCAACAGGTCGAAGAAGAACACTGACAGCGCCGAGGTGTCGCTGCCACTCGCGATCCGCGCGGAGGACTCCTGGAACGGGCGTGGACGCCCATTGCTCCCCAACAGCAGGGCCTCACCATCGAACACCGCTCGCTCCACGGGTAGGTCAGCAATGATCGAGACCAGGTCAGGGACGCGATCCGTGATGTCCTCCAGCGTCCGTGTGAAGACGCCCACGTGGCCGCCATTCTTGTGCACCTGGACGCGAATGCCGTCGAGCTTGGCATCCAGCACCGCCTCACCCCCCAGAGTCCTGAGGGCCTCGCTCACCGAGCTGGAACTGGACGCCAGCATGGGCCGCACAGGTGTACCCAATCTCAGGGTGAAGCGCGACAGGGCTCCCGTACCGTCACGCAGCACGGCCTCCGCCACCACGGACGTGGATCCCGCAAGCATGACTGCCCGACGGACATCC
>CBDTVQ010000028.1:0-12100 GCA_965364045.1 uncultured Tessaracoccus sp.
GATCTCGTCATTTCCAAGGTCGAGGTCACCACCGAAACCGCAGGCGCCGCCCGCCGGCGCCGCACCTCCACCCTGAGTCGCGGAATGGTCGCAGGAGTTCTGGCGAGCGTGCTGGCCGTGAGCGGCGTGCTCGGATGGGCCGCCACCTCCCTCGATGGCTCGGAAGAGATGAGCTCGGAGCAGCTCTCCATCGAGCTGGCAATCCCGGAGGCGGCAGTCCTGTCCGTCGAGAAGGGATTCGAGGACCGCTCACAAGCTGCCTCGCGCGGCGCTGTTCGCTCAAACCTGACCGAAGCCGTTGCCGGCGAGGTCGCCAAGGATCGCGATGCCGTCCTGGACGCCTCGGTTGAGGAGTCCCACAAGCATGAGGCCGAAGGTTCCGCCGCCGAGCGCGAAGCACTGATGGCCGCGGACATGGAGCTGGTCAAGGCGCAGGAGGCCAAGCTCAAGAAGGAAGCCGAAGCAGCAGCCCTTCGTCTTGAAGAGGCACGCAAGGCGGCTGAGGCACCCTCCGGCGGCGGATCTGCCACCAGCGCAACAGCCGAAGATCTGGCTGCGATTTCCTCCAGCGGTGGCTCCATGCCAGTGAAGTCCAACTATCGCGTGGGTGCCCGGTTCCAGGCGACCGGATCATGGTCCCGCTACCACACGGGTCAGGACTTCCCAGCCCCCACCGGTACCCCCATCTACGCCGTCGCCTCGGGCATCGTCCTGAGCCCCACGGCAGGTGGCTGGGCCGGCACCAACGTGGTCATCCAGCACTCCAATGGTGGCTCCACGTTGTACGCCCACATGTCCAAGCGCGTCGCCGGCACGGGCCAGGCAGTCAAGGCCGGCCAGCTCATCGGCTACGTCGGGACCACCGGCCGCTCGTTCGGTGCCCACCTGCACATGGAGTACTACAAGCCGGGTGTCACACCGGGCAAGGTTTACGAAGCCTCTGATCCGATTGCGTTCATGCGCAGCGTCGGCGTGAACATCTGACGCACGGGGGCTCCCCACATCAACAGCCATCAAGGGCCGGTCTCCCCTGGGGACCGGCCCTTGGTGCGTCTGCAGACGTTCACTGCGCGTCTCCACGGGAGTCCGTGAGTACAGGGGCCCACGCGTTCTTGCTGCTCGCCTCTAGAGCTTCTCCATGGGGGCATGTCGGAGGCTGAGCCTCTTGGTGCCGGCGGATCCGAAGTCCACGTCAGCCTTGGTGGCATCGCCCGATCCATGGACGGCGATCACCTCTCCCAGACCAAAGCTGGCATGCAGCACGCGATCCCCGACGACGACGTGCGGCACGGTCTTCACTGGGGAACGACCGGTGCCGAAGCTGGCCATGCTGGTGCTGGTCTGGCGGTCCCGGGTCGCGGAGCTGTTCGCCCACGTCGTGATGGCCTCCCCCGTCCGGCGCCAGTCCAGGACATCCTCGGGGATCTCGTCGAGGAATCGCGATCCGGGGCTGTAGCGCGGCTGGCCGAACGTGACCCGGACAGCGGCCCGGCTGAGGTGGAGAAGCTTTCGGGCGCGCGTGATGCCCACGTAGGCGAGCCGACGCTCCTCCTCCAGTTCATTGACGTTGTCGAACGCGCGCATGTGGGGGAACACCCCCTCCTCCATGCCCGTCAGGAACACCGTGTCGAATTCGAGCCCCTTGGCAGTGTGCAGCGTCATGAGGGTGACGACGCCCGCGTCGGCGTCGCCACTGGGCACCTGATCAGAATCGGCCACGAGCGCCACGCGTTCTAGGAACGCGGCAAGGGAATCATCGGGTTCCGGCATCCCCGCCACCAGCGGGCTCTCGATCTCGTCCAGGTCCACAGTGTTGGCACTGGCAACAAATTCGGCAGCCACGCTCACCAGTTCTTCGAGGTTTTCGAGGCGCGTCTCGTCCTGCGGGTCCGTCGACTTCTGCAGCTCCGGGATGTAACCGGAGGCCTGCAACACCGACGTCAGCACCTCATCGGCACTCATCCCCTCGGCCACCATGATCCGGTGGGCGTCCATCATGTCGGCGAAGGCCTTGACCTGCTTGAGGGAGCGCGCAGCCATCCCGGGCGCTTCCTGCACACGGCGCATGGCGTCGGTGAAGGAGATGCGTTCCGCTGACGCCAGGGAAGAGATGGCACCCTCGGCCCGATCCCCGATTCCACGTTTGGGCACGTTCAGCACCCGGCGCACCGAAACGTCATCGGAGGGGTTCACCAATGCCCGCAGGTACGCGATGGCGTCGCGCACCTCACGTCGCTCGTAGAACCGGACACCGCCCACCACCTTGTAGGGCAGGCCCACCCGGATGAACACCTCTTCGAGTGCTCTGGACTGGGCATTGGTCCTGTAGAAGACTGCGACGTCGCTGTACCTCGCCTCACTCGCGTCCACGAGTTTGTCGATCTCGCCCGCCACGAACTGGGCCTCGTCGTGTTCGGTGTCGGCGACGTAGCCGACGATGAGTTCGCCCTCGCCCAGATCAGACCACAGGTGCTTGTCCCGGCGGCCGTGATTGCGCGAGATCACCGAGTTGGCGGCTGTCAGGACGTTTTGAGTGGAACGGTAGTTCTGGTCCAGCACGATGGTTTCGGCCCCGGGATAGTCGGATTCGAAATCGAGGATGTTGCGGATCGTCGCGCCGCGGAAGGCGTAGATGGACTGATCCGAATCGCCGACAACCATGAGTTCTGCCGGTTCCACCATCGGGGTCCCCTCCACCGACGGCGCTGTGGACTCCGAGCACAATTCACGCACCAGCGCGTACTGCGCATGGTTGGTGTCCTGGTATTCGTCCACGAGGACGTGCCGGAAGCGACGGCGGTACTTCTCACGAATGTCGCCGAACGACTGCAGGAGATGCACGGTTGTCATGATGAGGTCATCAAAGTCCAGTGCATTGGCGGCGCGGAGCCGCCGCTGGTATTCGGCATAGGCCTCAGCGACGATCCGCTGCCGCGGCTGCTCAGCGTTTGAAAGGGCGGTTTCGAAATCCACCAGTTCGTTCTTGTGGTTGCTCACAGCGCTCATGACCGCACGGATCGGGTACTGCTTGGGATCCATTTCCAAGTCTCGGCACACCAACGACATCAACCGTTTGGAATCGGCGTCGTCGTAGATGGAGAAACTCTTGGAGATGCCGAATCTGTCGATGTCGTTGCGCAGGATCCGCACGCAGGCGGAGTGGAAGGTGGAGACCCACATCAACTTTGCCCGGTTTCCCACGAGGTGCACCACACGCTCGCGCATCTCCGCAGCGGCCTTGTTGGTGAAGGTGATCGCCAGGATGGCGCCCGGATGAACGTTTCTTTGGGCCACCAGATGGGCGATGCGACGGGTGAGCACTCTTGTCTTGCCAGAACCTGCGCCGGCCACCACGAGCACCGGTGATCCGGCATGCAGCACGGCCTTGCGCTGGGGCGGGTTGAGACCCGCCAGGAGATCGTCCTCGCTGATAAAGTGTGCCGTCAGCTTGGGAGAGGGTCGCTCGGCATCGTTGCGAGGGGGTTTCACCTTGGGCTCGAAGACGGCGTACAGGTCAGGAAACAGCGAGTCAGTCATGTCGGACGCCAAGCCTACCGCCGCCGCGTGCCTTCGCCCCATCCGGATAGGGTGGCACCCATGCGACGCGCGCTGCGAGGACTACGGACGTGGATGCAGCGGCTCGGCGTGGCGGTGCTGCTCGGCCAGGTCGCTGCGGTGGTCACCCTGCTCACCATGGAGAACTATCGAAAGAAGCGCAGAAAGGCCCGCGCGTTCCCCTGGACCTCTGCTCGTCCCCTGACGGTCGGCCCGGACGAGGTGACGGTCTACAGCTACGGCGAGGACCTCTTCGCCCACATGCTCGAAGCCATCGAGGGTGCGCGTGAGGTCATCCACTTTGAGACCTTCATCTGGAAGAACGACGCCGTTGGACGCCGATTCAAGGATGCCTTCGCCCGGGCGGCTGATCGTGGCGTGCAGGTCAATGTCATCTGGGACGAGTTTGCGAACCTCGTGGTCCCCCGCTCCTTCTTCCAGATGCCCGAGAATATCAATGCCATGCGTCACCCGGCGATGCCGGTACCATGGAGCCCCAAGTCCTGGGGCCGAAACCACCGCAAGCTGATGGTGGTGGACCACGACATTGGCTTCATCGGTGGGTACAACATCGGCGATCTCTATGCCACGGGCTGGCGCGACACCCACGCCCGAATCATCGGCCCCGGCGTCAAGGAGTTGGAGAACGCCTTCATCGATTTCTGGAACCTGCACGTGCGTGGACGGGGCCTGAAGAAGCTGCCCGACGACATCCGTCGTGGTTGGGGTTCGAACATTCGGCTGCACCGCAATATGCCCAGACTCAGCGTTTTCCCCATCCGCAACATGTATCTGGAGGCCATGGACAGGGCCAGTGAACGCATCTGGCTCACCCACGCCTACCTGATCCCCGACGATGACCTCGTGGCCGCACTGCGTGACGCGGTGGAGCGCGGGGTCGACGTGCGCATCATTGTGCCTGCTCAGTCCAACCACGTGGTGGCCGACTGGTTGTCCCGCGGCTACTACGACGACCTCCTGCGCTCCGGCATACGGCTGTTCCTCTACCAGGGCGCCATGGTCCATTCAAAGACGGCGACCATCGACGGCGCGTGGGCAACGATCGGCACAGCCAACCTGGACCGTCTGAGCCTGAGAGGCAACTACGAGGTCAACCTCGAGATCCTCGACGAAGGTCTGGCGGCACAGATGGAGGAAATCTTTGATCTGGACCAGCACAACACATCCGAGTTGTCCCTCGAGAAATGGCGCACCCGGTCCTGGATGGCCAAGGGCACGGAGCTGCTCCTCAGGCCCGGGCGACCACTTCTCTAGCCAGCGGTCCAGAAGACGGCGAGGGCCGCATTGAGCACCGTCAGAGCGAAGATCGCCCAGAACGGGCCATCCGCAACGTTCGGCTTCCTGCGGTTCATGATGACGAGTACACCGATGACGATGAGAACAACAAGTTTGATGCCCAACTTGATGTGGGGCACCGGCCCGTCGCCCAACTCAAGCATGACCTGCAAAGCCAGACCGGACACGAGCTGGAGGATCGCACCGTGGAACATCGCGGCGTTCACAACGCGATTCGGCCCCTTGATCTGCGTGAAGGCGCCCCCGAAGAGCGAGGCGAAACCGATGAGGTGGAGGAAAACGAAGATCATGTACAGGAGGTCCATGGGCCAAAGGCTACCCAAAAGGGTGAAAAAGTCACTTTGTGGCCGTTTCGAGGCCTCCTGACTGGCAAATGACCTCTTGTTGGGGCATGATTTCACAAATGCTTACTATTCTCGCGTACATCATCATCGGCCTCCTCGGAGGCGCAATCGCCAAGGCCATCCTCCCCGGAAAGCAGGGTGGTGGACTCCTCATGACCATGATCCTCGGAATCGTCGGAGCCCTCCTCGGTGGCTTCCTCGGTGGTCTCCTCTTCAACGTGGACTACACCAACATCTTCTCCCTCCAGGGGCTGCTGTTCTCCGTCCTCGGCGCCCTGCTCATCCTCTTCATCTACGGCCTCATCAACAAGAACAAGGCCTGAGCCTTGTAGAAGTATCCGCACAACGAGGGCCGTCCGCATCAGCGGGCGGCCCTCGCTTATCTTGTTCTCGGGGGTGACTGAGGCATCCGCACTTCGGACAGGTACGTCGCGGTCGGGATTGCGGTTGCCGGGGTGAACTCAGACCAGGTGGCGGTCCGTCGCCCATTTCGTCAGCTGGTGGCGGTTGCTGAGCTGCAGTTTGCGCAGCACGCTGGACACGTGGGTCTCCACCGTCTTGATGGAGATGAAGAGTTCCCGGGCCACCTCCTTGTAGGAATAGCCGCGGGCAATCAGCTTCATGACCTCGCGCTCACGCGCGCTCAACCGATCCAGTTCCTCATCAATCGCGGCCATGTCCACGCTGCCGGAGAAGGCATCCAGGACGAAGCCGGCAAGCCGGGGTGAGAAGACTGCGTCCCCGGATGCGACGCGTCGCATTCCCTCCACCAATTCCTCCGACGAGATGGACTTGGTCACATAGCCCCGGGCGCCAGCGCGGATCACGCCAATCACGTCCTCGGCAGCATCGGAGACGGACAGAGCGAGGAACTTCACATCCGGCGCAGTGACCAGGACCTGCTTGATGACCTCGGCGCCACCACCCCCGGGAAGATGCACGTCCAGGAGGACAACATCGGGGAGTGTTGTGCAAATGACCGTGACGGCACTGGCGACGTCGTAGCCCTCGCCCACGATCTTGCAGAGCTCGCCGATTTCGTGGCGAACTCCGGCCCGGAACATGGCGTGATCATCCACAAGCACCACGCTCAGTTCGTCTGCAGCGTTGCCCACCTGGTCACTCATCGATTCATCTCCAACGTCACTTCTGTACCTTCGCCCGGTGCGGTGCGTATCCGGACGGAGCCCCCATGACGCTCCATGCGGGCCCGGATGGATTGTCTCACGCCCATCCTGTCCGGGGGCACAACGCTGAGATCGAAGCCCTGTCCTCGATCCCGGATGAACACTTCGACCACGTCGTGGTTGACTTCCGCAAACACATCCACGCGATCTGCTGCGGAGTGTTTGGCCGCATTGGTGACGGCTTCGCGCGCCGCCTGGACCATGGCGTTCAAGGGCTCGTCGATTTCGGTGTCGCCCACGCACACAACCTCCACGACGATGGCGAAGTTGGCCTCCGTCTCGCTTCGGACGTCTTCGAGTGCCGCCCGCAGGGTGCTGGCAGCCGGGACATCTCCGTACAACCAGGTGCGCAACTCCCTTTCCTGCCGACGGGCCAGCAGCGCAACCTGTGCAGCATCCGTGTTCTGACGCTGGATGAGTGCCAGCGTCTGCAGGACGGAATCATGCAGGTGCGCGGCCATGTCCGCCCTCGTCTCGGCTCGCAGGCGCTCCTGTTCCGCGGAGCGCAGCCGCCTGCGTGTCCGGGACAACCACGGCGCCGCCACCACCGTCACTCCCGCCAATGGCAGGGCAGCCGCTCCCAGCACTTGGGGGAGCTGCGCCATTCCCACCTGCGTCGCCAGTATCCATGAAACGCCCACACCCACGAGCACAAGTCCTCCCACCAACCGCAGGACGCTGGCGGGACCGGAACCCGTGGTGAGACGACGCCACATGCTTGCGCCTGCCACGCGAGGCCGGGACTCGGCAGAACCATCCACCTGCAACCATACGAGGACGACGCCGACGCCACCCAGCACGATGGGCCAGAAGACACGTGAGGGAACCCACACCCCACCGGTCACCACCACCCAGAAAATGCCCACCACCAGCGCACCAATGGAGAAGATCATGCCCGCGTCCACGCCCGCGACACGCTGTTGGGGTCGAAGCCCCTGGCGTTTGGCCGCCTCCAGCCCTGCTGCTTCCTCACGCGGACCCCCGGGAACCATCAGCCACAGCACCGCGTACAGCAGCACGCCCAGACCGTCGAGAAAAGCCAGGGCAACAAAGGCGACGCGCACCCAGCCAACCGGCATGCCAAGGTGCGCCGCCAGTCCGCTGGCGACGCCAGCAATCGCCTTTCGGGCGGAGTCCCGACGGAGTTCCGGGACGGGGGCCGAGGGACCAGTGGTATCCGGCAGCGTTGTCATCGTGGGGCCAAGCTTGGCACCCCTGAGGGCTCTTTGACACCCCTGGGCCGTTGTTTCAGGGGTCAACTCAGGTCTGGATCAGGGGTTCACCCGATGTTGAAGGACGGCAGGGTACGAGAGGATGGGGACATGCCCGAACTTGTCCATCCCGCTCAGCTGGATCCGCGACTCGCGGAACTGACTCGGCCACAATCCACCGGCATCACCGGTGGCCTGTGCCGTGCACTGGCACAGCGCTGGCAGGTTGACCCCATCATCGTGCGACTTGTGACGCTGGCACTGGCCTTTGCCGGTGGAGTGGGGATTGCCCTGTATGCCTGGGGCTGGCTCCTCACCCCGCGCGTCGGCGGCACGCCACCCATTCTGCGGTGGCTCCCTGCGTTCGAAACTTGGCCACAGCGCACCCAGTCAATCATTGTTGCGATCTCCTCCCTGGTGCTCGTCCTCAGCGTCGCGCGCCAGACCGGCGTGGGCTGGGGACCGGTCATCGTGGTGGGCGCCCTTGCCTGGGCCATGGCCCGCCGGCGTCGCCACAACAACGACCCCTTCCCCACCACTCGGCCGAGCACTGCGACAGCTATGCCGAGCAGCGCGACACCTCAGCCGAGCAGTGCCAGGGGCAACACCGAAAGCGTGGAACAGTGGCGCGCCAGGCTGTCGCCCCACGCGGACTCGCCTCTCCCGGCCGTGGATCTCTACGCCCCCGAAGCGTCACGACGGGCCCCCGCGCAGCCCGTCCAGAAGACCGGGCGGAGCAACTGGTGGGCAGCCGCGGCAATCCTTCTGCTCATGGCCATTGCCGCCGCCGTACCGGTTGCCCTGGGCCTCGACCCGGCCCTCCTGTGGGCTGGCGTTGCGGCCAGCGGCACAGCGGCCGTGATCATCCTCGTGCATTCTCTGATCGCGCGCTCGCGTCGGCTGCCGATGGCGTTGCTCGTCCTGGTACTTCTGGGCGGCGTGGGCACCGGTCTGCTGGCGGTCAACCGCTCCGCCACCGACAGTGCGCCACCCCTCAGGATCGCGGGCGAAAATCAGTATCACGAATTCTTCGGTGAAGCGCCGGCCGTACTGGATCTGACCGCCATGCCCGTTGATGAGGCAACCGTCGTGACCATCGACGCAAAGGCTTCGGTGGTGCACATCAGTCTGAACGAGCCCCCCGGCAGCATCCAGGTGAACAGCGACACCATCCTCGTGGAAACCTCCTACACGAGCCGATCGCAATCGGCGAGCGACCTCACCCTCATCATCGACGGAGACTTCAGCATCGTCGACATCGAGACTGTGCCATGAGACGCTCGATGGATGTCCCCGCTCTCGTGACCGGCCTCATCCTGCTCGGATTCACCGCCATGGGCGCCTGGCTCCTCTCCGGTGGGCAAGTGATCGGAGACCCAGCAATGTGGTTCGCCACGATTCTCATTGTGGCCGGAATTGTTGGCCTGATCGTCAGCCTCAAGGCATCGAGACAGTGACCGGCAGAACGATGAAATCCATCGAAGCGGGGCCCACCCCAAGAACGCTCGTATCAACGAGCCACTCACCAACAACTACTGCATGACGACTGTCATGACAGGAATGGAAAGGAAACCATCATGAAGATCGAACGCTCAGCAGACGACAAATGGATCGCCGGAGTTGCCGGAGGTCTGGCCCAGGCACTGGGCATAGACGCCACCATCGTGCGCATCGTGTTCGCGGTCCTCGGAATCTTCTCCGGCACCGGAATTCTCATCTACGTGGCGCTGTGGGTGATCCTGCCCCGCCCCACCGGCGGCACCATCGCTGAGGACGGCATCGCGAAGGCGAAGGCCTGGAACGCCGACCGCACAGGGCGCAACACTGGCTCGGCCCACGAGCCCAAAGACGACTCGGACTTCACCATCTGAGCCGCACTCACTCCCATTCGATGGTGCCCGGGGGCTTGCTGGTGATGTCAACCACCACGCGGTTGACCTCCGGGCACTCATTGGTGATCCGGGTGGAGATGCGCTCCAGCAGTTCGTGGGGCAACTTCGCCCAGTCTGCGGTCATCGCATCGTCGCTCGTCACGGGGCGCAGCACAATGGGATGACCGTAGGTGCGTCCATCCCCCTGCACGCCCACGGATCGCACGTCGGCGAGCAGTACCACCGGGAACTGCCAGATTTCACGCTCCAGCTTGGCGGCTGCAAGCTCCGCGCGGGCGATCGAGTCGGCCCGACGCAGAATGTCCAGTCGTTCCGCCGTGACCTCACCGATGATCCGGATACCCAGACCGGGGCCGGGGAAGGGGTGGCGCCATACCAGCGAGTCCGGCAGACCGAGCTGACTCCCGACGGCGCGAACTTCGTCCTTGAACATGGTTCGCAACGGTTCGATGAGAGTGAATTGCAGGTCATCCGGCAGCCCTCCCACGTTGTGGTGGCTCTTGATGTTTGCACTGCCCCCACCACCTGATTCAACGACGTCGGGGTACAAAGTGCCCTGGACGAGGAAATCGATACCGCGCTCCCCTGCGAGGGCGCCGGCGGTGGCCTCAAAGGTGCGTATGAATTCCCGCCCGATGATCTTGCGCTTCTCCTCAGGATCACTCACGCCGGCCAGCGCGTTGAGGAAGCGGTCCCGTTCGTCCGCGACGACGAGGTCCACCCCCGTCACGTCCACAAAATCCTTCTTCACCTGATCCGCTTCACCCTCGCGAAGCAGGCCATGGTCCACGAACACACAGGTGAGCTGGGAGCCGATGGCACGCTGCACCAGGGCTGCGGCCACGGCAGAATCGACGCCACCCGAGAGCGCGCACAGCACGCGGCGGTCACCGACGGTTTCTCGGATGCCCTCAATGGATTCAGTGACCAGGTTCTCGGCCGTCCAGTCCGCCTTCAGGCCGGCGATGTTGAACAGGAAGTGCCGCAGGACCTGCTGGCCCCACTGGGAGTGCTTCACCTCTGGGTGCCACTGCACACCGGCGAGCTTGCGATCCCGATCCTCGAAGGCCGCGACGGGTGCTCCAGCGGTGCGGGCCAGCACTTTGAATCCGGCCGGGGCCTTGGACACCGAATCCCCATGGCTCATCCAGACGTTGAGCGTGTTGGGCACGCTGTCCAGCAAACATCCATTGTTGGAGATCGAGAGTGGAGTCCGGCCGTACTCGCTCTGTCCCGTCTTGGCGACGGTGCCTCCGAGGGCCTGTGCCATGGCCTGGAAGCCGTAGCAGATGCCCAGGATCGGCACTCCGGCGTCGAACAGTGCGGGGTCAATCTGCGGTGCATCCTGTGCGTAGACCGATGAAGGCCCGCCGGAAAGGATGATGGCAGCAGGCCGCTTCTCCATGATCTCGGCCACCGACATCCGCGATGAGACGATCTCCGAGTACACGGAGGCCTCCCGCACCCGACGGGCGATCAATTGTGCGTACTGCGCTCCGTAGTCGACCACCAGGACGGTGTCGTGCTCAGCGATCATGCTCCGCAGTCTAGGCGCTCATCGGGCGGGACATGGAAAGCTGACCGCGAGCGGGGGAATACTCACAGGACTCTGAGCGTTGCCGAGAGCATGAACATCTACCCGGACGTCACGGCCGCCGTCGGTCGCACCCCGCTTGTGAAGTTGAACCGCATTGTCCCGGAGGGGAGCACTGTGTTGGCCAAGCTCGAGTTCTACAACCCTGCGAGCTCTGTCAAGGATCGCATCGGCGTGGCGATCGTTGAGGCAGCCGAGGCGGCTGGAGAGTTGCAGCCGGGCGGCACCATCGTGGAGGCCACCAGCGGCAACACGGGCATTGCGCTGGCCATGGTGGGTGCAGCGAAGGGTTACAAGGTGGTCCTGGCCATGCCCGAGACAATGTCCACCGAGCGACGCGCCCTGCTGCGCGCATTCGGCGCCGAGCTCGTCCTGACCCCCGGGCCGCTGGGTATGAAGGGCGCCGTTGACACGGCGGTGGAAATCGCCGCCGAGCGCGGAGGCGTTCTGGCGCGCCAGTTCGCCAACCAGGCCAATGTGGACGTGCATCGTCGAACCACGGCCGAGGAGATCTGGAGCGACACCGACGGCGCCGTCGACATCGTGGTGGCCGGCATCGGAACCGGCGGCACCATCTCAGGTATTGGTCAGGCGCTCAAGGAACGCAAGCCCGAGGTGCAGATGATCGCCGTGGAGCCGGAGGAGTCCGCCATCCTTTCCGGCAACAAGCCCGGGCCACACAAGATCCAGGGCATCGGAGCCAACTTCATCCCCGAGATCCTTGACCGCAGCATCATCGACGAGGTCATCCCGCGCAACATCGACCAGTCGGTGGAGTGGGCGCGCCGCGCCGCACGTGAAGAGGGCATTCTTGTGGGACTCTCCTCCGGTGCCGCGATCTCCGCTGCCGCCGAGGTGGCAGCCCGCCCCGAGAACGCTGGCAAGACCATCGTCGTGATCATTCCGTCATTCGGCGAGCGCTACCTGTCCACTGTGCTGTTCGACGGCCTGATCGACCAGTGATGACGACCCGCCTCCGGCTGGTTTCTGCGCGCATGGC
>CBDTVQ010000029.1:0-12002 GCA_965364045.1 uncultured Tessaracoccus sp.
TGTTCACAATCGGCGGCGAGTGGCTGGGCAAGCTCGTCGGCGCAGACGATCCAGAAATTCGAGTGGCTTTCATCCCGCTCGACCACGGGATCCTTGAACTCCTTGAGTACCGTCGCCCGTCCACCGGGAAGCAGAGCGCCTCGCTCCAGAACTGGGATGTTGGATCGGCACACCTCGCTGTCAATATGGTCGGGTTGCTCGACTTCTATGAAAATAAGCGCGACGAACTGCCATTCCTGTCCGCACCTCAGGTGGTTGCTCAGGGACCATGGACTGGTGGGTACGTCGTGTACCTACGAGACCCGGATGGCAACTCGGTCGAGATCGTCGATGTCGACGATCAGCTCTGAACGACGCTTGGTAGGTCGTGTGCGTCGGAGCGTCCCGCCCCGGTCCCATTTGCGGCGACCCGACCGATCGACAGGTCATGGCTTTGCCCGGTGGCGGGGACAGTCAGGATAGAATTACCAACATGTCCCGCGTCGTTGTCAATGTCATGCCCAAGCCCGAAATCCTTGACCCCCAGGGCAAGGCCGTCACCGGAGCCCTGGGCCGTCTCGGCTTCCCGGGCATGTCGGTCAGACAGGGCAAGCGGTTCGAGATCGAGGTGGACGGTGACATCACCCCGGAAAAGCTTGCGCAGATCGAGCAGGCGGCCGAGCAACTCCTTGCCAACACCGTCATCGAGTCATTCGAAGTGGTGACCGACTGATGCCCCGTATCGGAGTCGTCACCTTCCCCGGCTCACTCGACGATCAGGATGCCCTTCGCGCCGTGGAACTCTCCGGTGCCGAGTCCGTCCCGCTGTGGCATGGATCGGACTCCATTGACGGTGTTGACGCCATTGTCCTTCCCGGCGGATTCTCCTACGGCGACTACCTGCGCTGTGGGGCCATCGCCCGTTTCAGCCCGGTGATGGACACGATCATCACCGCCGCCAACAGAGGCATGCCTGTCCTGGGCATCTGCAATGGTTTCCAGCTGCTCTGCGAGGCGCATCTCCTGGACGGGGCGATGATCCGCAATGCGGATCAGCACTTCATCTGTCGCGATGAGAAGCTTCGAGTCGAGACCGTTGACACCGTCTGGACCTGTGACTTCAATGTCGGGGACGAGATCACCATCGTGCTGAAGAATGGTGAAGGGAATTTCCAGGCGGCTCCAGAGACGCTCAAACGTCTCGAGGACAACGATCAAGTGGTTTTTCGATACCTGGACAACCCCAACGGCTCCGCCAACGACATCGCCGGTATTACCAATACTCGCGGCAACGTGGTGGGCCTCATGCCGCACCCTGAGCACAATGTCGAAGCGCTCACATCACCGTCTCTGGATGGCACACCCTTCTTTTCGTCAGTGCTGAATTTCCTCGCTGCTCGCGTCTGACACTAAAGGCGAGGGTTACCGATCGCCTGAGAGCCACGTGACGGCATTGTCGAACAAAGTCGCATAACCGTCCCAGTCCATGAACTCCTGTGGTGCCCAGTGCGGAGAGATGTCCGACGCGAAGGCCAGTGTTCTACCCTCGCCAACCGTTCGGACGGCCAGGAGCGGGTGACCATCCACCTCTGCCAGCACGAGAGCATCGTCGCGTGGGATCAGCTTCTGGTATCCGAGTAGGTACGGCCATTGTTCGTCGATGCCCTGGATCACTGGGTGAGGCAATCCGGTCAGGGATCCACAGACACCCTCCGGCGCTTCAACTCGATCATCAGAGGACAGGAGCTCCACGGGGAGGATCTCTTCGATTGGACTCCCGTGGTAGTTCGCCTTGGCCTGGAAACCTTGGAAGCTGAGGTAGCCGCCCGCCATCAACAGTCCTCCACCCCGGCCAACCCACTCCTTCAACAGCTTCAGGCGATTGGGTGCCCGACGCCCCTCTTCGAAAACCTGGGGAGGGAGCAGCAGCGAGTTGGCGCCAATATCGGAGAGAATGACGACGTCGTAGTCATTCAGTTCTTCAAGGGTCAGCGGAAAATCTTGGGCAACATCGTGGGACCTCATATGGGTGACCTCGTGCCCGGCAGCACGTAATACCACGAGCAACTGGGCACAGCCGATGTGCACCTGAGTGTGGGAGAAGACGTCGTATCCCTTGTGGTCGGCCACTGCGCTGACCCATGACTCCCCAGCCAAGAGAACCCTGCTCATGCTCACTCCTTCGTGGTGGTGCGCGAACAATCGCCCACAGTTGACTGCCACTCTAATCGAGACCGCCATGGGTTGATTGGAACCGCGTTCCCGTGACGCCAGGGGATGGAAGAAATGATGCGAATCAGAACCGGGGTCTTTGTCTGGAGGGTCGTGCATCACCGCAGTGACCGACGCTGCTACATTCACGCCAACATCCCGGCACCGCAGTGGCGTCGGGGTTCGTGAACTAGGAGCGCGATGAAGCGTAGGATCGCATTGGCACTGGCAGCTGTGGTGGTTGCAGCCTCTGCCGCGATGGGAGGGACGTTATCGGCCAAGGCCGAAGTCAACCCCTACATCACTGAGGGAACACATCACGTCAACGGGCGGGACTGGCGCACCACATGTGAGGCATATTCCCAGACCAGACGCTGCCGCACGGAGATCAAGTCCACGCAGGTGAGCGAGGTCGATGGTCAGTTCGTTGTGAAGACCGGTTGGTACTTCAACAACCTGACATATCTCCCATCAGCCAGGTCGCTGTGGAAGAACAACAAACTGGGCTACACCAATGACTTCGTTGACGCCGACGGCCGAAAGTGGAGCACCTCCTGCGACACTCCGTCAACGGGTCGCAACGGCTGTCGGACCTACGCCGAGGCGTTGGTTATCGAGGCCTATCAGGTCAAGGGCGTGTGGCAGTACCGGTGGGCCAAGAAGTTGATTTTCAACAACATCGTCCAGTTCTCGGGTGCCCCGGTGCAGGCGAACACCGTCGCCATGCCGGATGCCAAGCTGCGCGAGTGCATCAACGTGAGCATGCGCCAGCCCATCACAGCAGCCATTTCGATGTCCGTGGCTGAAAACCTGACCGAGCTCGACTGCTCGGGAGCCCGCGTCTCAAATCTCACAGGTCTGGAAAAGTTCACGAACCTCGCGGACCTGCGACTGAACGACAACCAGATCAGCGACCTCAGGCCGCTCAGGGGACTGCAGAACCTCGAGGTACTGGCCCTCTTCCACAACGACATCGTCGACGTGGGGCCACTCGCCTCCATGAGAGGCCTCACGGCGATCGAACTCAGTGACAACCGCATCAGCAACATCTCCGCCCTCAAATCCCTGACCGGACTGCAGGAGATCTCGATGACCACCAACCAGGTGAAAGACCTGGCTCCGCTGGCTGGTCTCAAGGAGATGGGATGGCTCGCGGCGTCGGACAACATGATCAGCAACGTGTCTGCCCTTGCAGGGATGAAGAACCTTGGGTACCTGGACCTGAGTGCCAACGAGATCTCAGATGTGGCACCGTTGGCTTCACTGACCAATCTGGAGTCGCTCTCGCTCTCGGGCAACTCCATCAGCTCGATCTCGTCACTCAGCGGACTCAAGAGGCTGACGTCCTTCGATGTCATGGGGAACGAGATCAGTGACATCTCTGTGCTGTCCGGCATGACGAAGCTGGAAACACTGTTTCTCGACTCCAACAACATCAGGGTCCTCACACCTCTGCAGGGTTTGACCAAACTGACGATGCTGTCGCTGAATGAGAATGCCGCGGTGAACGTCGCACCGCTGGCAAACCTGACAAAGCTGGAGTATCTGATGCTCGCGATGAACGACATCGCCATCGTTGCTCCGCTGGCCACGCTCCCGGCTCTGCAGGACCTCGGACTGTGGGACAACCCCATCACGGACATGGCGTCTCTTGATCCGCTGATTGCCCGGGGCTGCAACGTGTACTCCGATGGCTCGGACTGGGAAGACTTGGACGATGGTTCGGGAATTGTTGGGTGGAGCGAGGCAATGGAGGAGGCGGGTGTGACCTCGTCCTTCCAGACAGTCTGACGCGCAAAGGGCTTTCACAATCGGGACCGTCAGCATCTCCGAATGCGTGGCGAATCCGCTGCGAGTGCTCTGCCCTGACAAGGACCGGGATGCCTCACGAGGTGTCCCGGCCCTTCTCCTGTCAGATGGCTCCAGCCTGAGGATCATCCGTCCTCACGTCGATGATTCTGCGTCGCTTCGCAACCGTCACCCACAATGCAGGCGACGAGGTCTTGGGCACAGCACGTCGGGCGAAGGGTGCGGTGCGGCGTCTCTGATTGGATGGTTGCCATGGGAGCAAACCTGACGCGAGAAGAGACAGCCGCCCGTGCACGGGCCATCCGGATCGAGAAGCAGCGTGTGAGCGTGGATGTGCGCGACGCAACGGATCTGTCGCAGCCCACCTACCCCGTGAACACCTCGATCACCTTGACCAGCTCCGGGCCCCAGACGTGGCTCGATTACCAGGGCGATGCGGTGACTGCGGTACTGGTGGACGGCGATCCGCGTCCCGTCGAGTTCGACGGTGCCCGCATCCAACTTCGCGGGCTCCCACTGGATCAGGTCTGTGTGGTGGAGGTGCAGGGCGCCAGCAGGTACTCACGATCAGGCGAGGGAATGCACCGCTTCCAGGATCCGGTGGACGCCCAGATCTACCTCTACACCCAGTACGAGCCGGCGGACGCCCGTCGCGTCTTCCCCTGCTTCGAACAACCCGACATCAAGCCGCAGTTCACCTTCGAACTCACGGGGCCTGAGCAGTGGCAGTTGCTGTCCAACCAACCCGAGATTTCGCGGGAGGCGATGGGCAACGAAGTGGACCACGTGATCTTTGCGCCCACACCGCCCCTGTCCACGTACCTGACATGCCTGGTGGCCGGCCCGTACCACCGCGTCGATGACGTCTGGGTCTCGCCTGGCGGCGACGTCGAACTGGCATGGCTCTGCCGCGCATCGTTGGCGCCCCACCTGGACGCCGAGGAGTTGTTCCGCATCACGACTGCAGGTCTGGACTACCTCAACGTCGCGTTCGGTGAGTACGTGTGGGGAAAGTACCACCAGGTCATGGTGCCGGAATACAACCTGGGAGCCATGGAGAATCCCGGCCTCGTGACCTACACCGAGAGCTATGTCTTCCGTTCGCCGGCCACGCCCGCGCAGTACCAGCAGCGCTCCAACACGATCCTGCACGAGATGAGCCACATGTGGTTCGGGGATCTGGTCACGCCGCGTTGGTGGAGCGACCTCTGGCTGAAGGAGTCGTTCGCCGAGTTCATGGGGGCGCATCTCTCCAAGGAGGCGGCCGGCTTCGAGGATGCTTGGCTGAACTTCACGGGCGGGCGCAAGAGCCGTGCCCACGTGGCGGACTCGATGCCCACTACGCATCCCATCGTCGCCGACATTCCGGACCTCGAGGCCGCCAAGAACAACTTCGACGCGATCACCTACTCCAAGGGTGCGTCGGCCCTGACCCAGCTCGTGCACTACGTGGGGTTGGAAGCGTTCTTCGCCGGCTGTCGGCTCTACTTCGAACGCCACGCCTTCGGCAATGCCACCCTGACCGACTTTCTCGCCGCGCTCACTGAGACCTCGAAAATGGACCTCCAATCGTGGGCTGATGCCTGGCTGCAGACCCGTGGACATGACGAGCTCACTGCCGAGGTGCAGGGCTCCGACGCCGTCATCGAACGGCTCGTCATCAGGCGCGGACCCGGCGAGATGGACGATGGCACCCGTCCCCACGCCACCACCGTTGGCCTCTACGACATGGTGGACGGGCGCCTGAGCTTGCGGGACCGACACGATGTCCTCATCTCCTCCGATGACACGGAGGTGGCGGCTGTCGTCGGCCAGCCCCTTGCAGTGGCGATTCTCCCCAACGACACGGACCAGAGTTTCGTGCGCGTGCGGTTGGATCCCGCCACGCGTCGCGCGCTCCTGGAGAATGTGAGCGATCTCGAGCCGCTGGTGAGGGCCACGTCCTGGGCTTCCCTCTTCTCCGATGTGCGCGACGGCACGCTGATGGTGGCCGAGTACGTCGACGCCGTCATCGTCCATGGCCCCCGGGAGGACCGGACGGGCATCCTGACGTCGTTGATCGGACACGTTGAGGATGCACTGCAGCGCTTCGTGCCGGATGACAGGGATCTGGCTACCCGCTGGCGCGATACCTGCCGCACGGTGGCGCTGGGCGCGCCAACGGGGTCCATGCGTCAGCTGCAGTGGGCCAAAGCCTTCATCCGCGCCGCCGTGCTGGCGCCGTCGGACGTCTCCTGGATTCTGGACGGTGAGCTGGCCGGACTGGAGATGACCGACGACCTGCGGTGGCTGGTCTGGCAGTCGCTGGCCGCGCAAGACCTGGCCAGCGATGAGGCGTTGGATGGGGCACTGGCGGCCGATGACACGGCGTCGGGACGGGTAGCCCACCTGCATGCCTGGTACGCGCGGCCTCGGCTGGACCTCAAGCAGGAGGCCTGGAACCGGGCGCACACAGTGGACGGCGAGACCAACGCCCATCTTGACGCCATCCTGCAAGGCCTGTTCGCGCCCGGACAGACGGTGCTCACAGATGGGTTTGCGACGCACTATTTCGCCGCTCTCAGGGATGTCTGGCAAGACCATCCCGTCGAGATCGCCCGCCGGTTGGTTCTCGGTGGATTCCCAGCCAATGTGACACACCTGCCACTCGCCGAAACCTGGCTCCAGGAGAACACAGACGCATCGACTGCCCTGCGCCGGCTGGTGGTGGAGCGTCGCTTCGAACTTGAGGTTGCGGCCCGGGTGCGAGCTGCCCAGCTCTGACGATGCAGCGGCACCACCGGCTGCGGGTCCAGCGGTGACCCCACATCGGTCTCCGGGCCGCTCGCACATGGATTCGTCGGGTGTGGCTACGCTGCGGGAATGAACGGTCCTGATCTCGACGATGCCCGCGACAAGGCCCGTGAAGTGGGGGACTCCACCGCCTACCGCTGGCTTGTCAGCGGCGGACTCGTGGCCTTCGGTGTCGTCCACCTCCTGGTGGCCTACCTGGCCGTGCGGTTGGCCTTCGGCTCGACGGGTGAGGAGGCCTCCCAGACCGGAGCCCTCAGGGAATTGGCGAAGGCGCCGCTCGGCCCGTTGCTGCTGTGGATCACGAGTGCCGGGCTGTTCGTGATCGCGCTGTGGCAGCTTCTCAACGCTTTCGTTGGGCACCGTCATCTCTCCGGCAAGCTCCGGACGCGGCGCCGTGCCGTCTCGGTGGGACGCACGGGGATCTACGCGGTTCTGGGGTGGAATGCAGCCAGCATCGCCATGGGTGGCTCCGGGGGAGACGGTGGAAAGACCGCTTCGGCCACGCTGCTCTCGCTGCCCCTCGGCCAGATCATGATGGGGCTGGTGGGCATGGGCGTCGCCGTCGTTGGTGGCTCCAAGGTCATGAAGGGCGTCCGCGACAAGTACGAGCAGGAGTTGCAGGGCTCCCTGTCGAGTGGCCAGCGGTGGATTGCCCGAGTAGGTCACATCGGCAAGGGTGCGGCCATCACGATCGTCGGGGGCCTGCTCATCTGGGCCGCGTGGACCCATGACTCGGATACGGCGGGAGGTCTTGACACGGCACTCCAAACCGTCCGCAGCGCTCCCTTCGGGACGGTCATCCTTGTCGCAATCGCACTGGGTTTCGCCTGCTACGGCGTCTACTGCTTCATCTGGGCCCGCCACGCCCGCTTCCACTGAGAGACGAGTCACCGCCCTCACTGACCGTCATTGCGCTCGGATTCGGCTGCTACGGCATCTACAGCTTCGCATGGGCACGCCACGCCCGGTTCACCTGATTGAGCACAGCTCGGCGCCCGTGGCGGGCCGACCGGTAGATTGGCCGCGTGGCCGACACCGTTGACAATGCATCCAATACCCCTGACCTCGAGCAGCCCTACGCCGCCCTGGGGGTCAAGGACGACGAGTATGCCCGCATCCGCGAGATCCTCGGCCGCCGTCCCACGGGCGCGGAACTGGCGATGTACTCGGTCATGTGGTCTGAGCACTGCTCCTACAAGTCCTCCAAAATACATCTGAAACGCTTCGGTGAACTCAGTCAGGACACCCCGCGCGGGCCGCTGCTCGCGGGGATCGGCGAGAACGCCGGCGTGGTGGACATCGGTCAGGGATGGGCCGTCACCTTCAAGGCGGAGAGCCACAACCATCCTTCCTACGTGGAGCCGTACCAGGGTGCCGCGACCGGGGTTGGCGGCATCGTTCGCGACATCCTTGCCATGGGTGCCCGCCCCATCGCCGTGATGGACTCACTGCGGTTCGGACCACTGGACGCAGAAGACACCCGACGGGTGATGCCCGGTGTCGTCGCCGGGGTGGGCGGGTACGGCAACTGCCTCGGCCTGCCCAACATTGGCGGCGAGGTTCAGTTCCATGATTCCTACTTGGGAAATCCGCTGGTGAACGCGCTCTGCGTCGGTGTCCTGCGCCATGAGGACCTCCACCTGGCGCACGCGTCCGGAGTCGGCAATCAGGTCATCATGTTCGGCGCCGCGACGGGTGGCGACGGCATCGGTGGCGCCTCCATCCTCGCCTCGGAGACATTCGACGAGGACGGCCCGGCCAAGCGACCCAGCGTCCAGGTGGGCGACCCATTCATGGAGAAGCTGCTCATCGAGTGCACGCTGGAGCTGTTCAAGGCCGGGATCATCAACGGTATCCAGGACTTCGGTGCCGCGGGCATCTCCTGCGCCACCTCGGAGCTGGCCTCGGCAGGTGACGGCGGAATGTTCGTGGAACTGGACCGCGTGCCGCTGCGTGACCCTTCGCTCGCTCCTGAGGAGATCCTCATGAGTGAGTCCCAGGAACGCATGATGGCCGTCGTGGAACCCGGGAACGTCGAGCGTTTCATGGAGATCTGTGCCAAATGGGATGTGCTCGCAACCGTCGTCGGTGAGGTCATCGAGGGCGATCGGCTGATCATCCAGTGGCACGGCGAAACCATCGTGGACGTTGATCCGAAGACGGTCGCCCACGACGGCCCCGTCTATGAACGCCCCTTCCATCGCCCCGGCTGGATAGACGCCCTCAATGCCGCCCGGGCTGAGGACCTGCCACGCGACAATTCCGCTGAGGCCGTCCGGGCCGCACTCCTGAAAGTGATGGCGCACCCGAACATCGCGGACAAATCATGGGTCACGAACCAGTACGACCGCTACGTGCGCGGCAACTCCGTCCTCGCGCAGCCCGAGGACGCGGGAATGATCCGCATCGATGAGGAGTCCGGCCTCGGCATCGCGCTCGCTCTAGACGCCAACTCCCGCTTCACCCACCTGAATCCGTACCTGGGGGCCCAGCTCTCCCTGGCGGAGGCCTACCGCAACGTCGCCGTCACCGGGGCCGAGCCGGTGGCCATCACCGATTGCCTGAACTTCGGCTCCCCGGAGGACCCGGAGGTGATGTGGACGTTCGTTGAGTCGATCCTCGGTCTGGTGGACGGTTGCAAGCAGCTCGGCGTGCCCGTCACCGGCGGAAACGTGAGCCTTTACAACCAGACCGCGGCCCAGCCGATTCTGCCCACCCCCACCGTCGGAGTGCTCGGGGTCATTGAGGACGTCGCCACACGCATCCGCTCCGGCTTCACCCATGCCGGTGACGCCATCGTGTTGCTGGGTACCACTCGCGAAGAACTCTCCGGCTCCATCTGGGCCGACGCCCTGCACGGCCACTTGGGCGGAATGCCACCACAGGTGGACCTGCGCTCAGAGCAGGGGCTGGCCCGCGTGATGCAGGCATCCGCCCGCGAGGGGCTGCTGACATCGGCGCATGACCTCTCCGAGGGCGGACTGGGCGTCGCGATCGTGGAATCGGCCCTGCGGAACTCCTGCGGTTTTGCCGTGACGCTGCCACAAACGGACACCACCGTCGCACTCTTCTCGGAGTCGGCAGCACGTGCCGTCGTGTCGCTCTCGGGTCCGCACCTGAAGCGACTCGAAGCACTGTGCGCGGAGCACGGCGTGGAACTGGCACGCCTCGGTGAGGTGACGGGAGACGACATCGCCGAGTTCGTGGGCGTCTTTGCCCTTGACCTTGCCGAGATTCGCGACGCATGGGAAAGGCCATTGCCGGAAGCGATGGCCGGCTGATCATCCCTGGCGCGACCCCACTGGAGTGAGCCCGGACGCGGGGTGTGGCATCGGAGGACTCTGCGGATACCCAGCAGG
The DNA here is from genome assembly GCA_965364045.1 of uncultured Tessaracoccus sp. Lineage (GTDB taxonomy): Bacteria > Actinomycetota > Actinomycetes > Propionibacteriales > Propionibacteriaceae > Arachnia. The sequence goes on from CBDTVQ010000029.1 coordinate 10,152, forward strand.
GCACGGGTCACGGCCTGAAGCGGACCATGTTGTTGAACAGCCACACGTCGCCTCGGTAGTAGCGCCACGACCCGTTGGGATTCCTGGCGGCTTGAACGGTGTTCGGCGCAAAAATGTAACTGCGGCAGCCGCCGCGCCCGGTGGTCGGGGTGTCGCACTCGGTCTTCCACTGCCGCCCGCCTGAGACGAACACACTGCCTCCGGAACTGTTGGCCAGCGGGTTGGTGCCCCACGCCGCGCGCGTCATCAGCGGCAGATACGTCAGGTTGTTGAACGTCCACCCGACCCGTTGCGTGTAGCGCCCGTTGCTGTAGGTCGCCAGCGTGGCCCAGATTTCGGTGCGGCACCGAATGGTCTGGGAGTACGGCTCACAAGTGGTCCGCCAGTCCCGGCCGTTGACCCGGTGGTAGCCGGGGGTGCTGTACACGTCGACCGGCGCTTTCCACGGCATCGCTGGGACAGCAGCCGGCTGCGCGAAAACCGCTGATGTGAGGGCGGTGGCCAGACGTTGGCGTTCCTCGGTTCTCACGCTCTGAGAGGTGGACGCCGCCGCGATCTGGCTGGCAGCGTTGTGGCTGTACCCCGACCATCCGAGACCCGCGGAGGTGACCGCCTGTGCTTGGCGTACCGAGTTGGGGATGGTGTTGAGGTACAGACCCGTGCCCGACACCACATGTCTGCCCGTCTCGCTCTTCACCCGCACCAAGAACTGGTTCCACGAGGCGAACATCGCGGCCTCGTCCGGGGCGTGCTGGCGCTTGTAGTTCATGAGCGCAACCTGGTCGACGAGCTGATCTTGCGCCCATCCGTACCAGTCCTGCAGGACCACACCGTAGGGGTCGGTGGAGTGCCAGGTGCGTGTCGCTGATGGGCCGTAGCCATAGGCGGTGGCATGGACGGACAGCACCGTATCGGCTCTTGTCCCATTGATCGCGGCGCGAATGCGTCGTACGACGTTGGTGACCTGGTCGCGTCGCCACTGGGAGAACTGCGCATCCGAGGGCAACGGCGTGCCGGTGCGTCCGGTGGCCGCACGGAAACGTTGCACGGAGGAGGCCGAGTAGCCCCAGTCGTTGCCGGTGACGGTGCCGCTGCGATCGGGGTAGCGGATGTAGTCGAGGGCGATGCCGTCCACGGCATAGTTGCGCACGATGGAGTCGACACCCGCGACGATGTAGTCGACGGCTGCAGGATTGGCGAGGTCGGCATACACGTCGTTGCCCACCCGCTCGGTGCCGTCGTAGCGCTTGTCCAGCCAGCGGTTGTCGCCCGTGGCGCTGGGACCGTGGGTGTTGTACACATGACGTGGGTCTGCCGGCGCGGTCGACAGGTTCCAGAGGGTGCCCACGTTGAACCAGGCGTGCACCTCGAGACCGGCTGCGTGGCCCTGGCGGATGACCTCGGCCAACGGGTCGAACGGGGCTGGGGTGGCGACACCTGCGCTGCGCGGGTAAGTGGACTTGTTGCAGAAGCAGTCGAAGCGGCGAGCCGTCTGCACAAAGAGCGCATTCATGTTGGAGGACTTCGCGTCAGACACCACACGCGAAATCTCCTGGGGCGAGGACAAGCCTGGGCTGAAAGCATCGACCCACAGCGATCGCCACTGCGTCACGGGGGCGGCTTCGGCGGGCGCCAAGGGCAATCCAGCGACTGCCAGCAATGCCGCGAACACCACGACAAGCCATCTCTTCATGATTCCCCCTGACTAGGAAACCTGGCACTCCTAGGCGAGCGCCGCTGCCGATTGGCACGGCTCGCGACCCTGCATCTACTAGGAGAATCCGGAACCCAATGCTACGCCTGGAGGGGCGATTTTGCGACGCCGTCGGAGCTCGCGATTGACCGAGATTC
>CBDTVQ010000030.1:0-11979 GCA_965364045.1 uncultured Tessaracoccus sp.
TGGTCCGCCAGGTCATCGATGATCCGGACGGCAACCGCGACTGGGCCATCCACGCCACCGTCGACCTCGTGGCCTCGGACGAAGCGGGTGAGCTCATCATGCAGACGGTCAGCTTCGCGCGCCACGACTGAGGACTCGGCGCCTCACAGACGTCGACGCGGAAGAACCCACCAGTAGACGACAGCCCCACCCACTATCAGCACCGCGGCAAGCCCCGTGATGGCCGGCCAGACCCAAGTTCCCGGCTCCTCGCCAGGCTCGGCGTCAATGGCCACGCCAGTACCGATGACGTCGAGCAGATCCCCAACCAGCCTCTCACTCGCTGGAGCAGTGCCACCGCACAGGTTGGCCGCCAGGCCGTCAGCCGACTGTGTGGCGAAGACCACCAACTCTGAGCCTTCCTGAATTCCTTCCAAACCGCATGCCCCACCCGTGGGTTCGGAGTCCACCTTGAACAACGAGACAACGTCGCCTTTCCAGACATAGGTGGGTCGGAAGGTGTACGTCGCCAACTGCCTGTCGTTCGCTTCAAGGTCGGGAATGCTGACCCGTTCCACGACCACGCGCGCCACAACGTCCGCCTCGGCCACGTGTTCGGCAGTGGTTCTCGGCGCACAACTGCACGCTGCTGAGACTGCTGTCGCCAACACCAAGGCCATCAGCGTCGCCAGAACACCAGCGACGAGGCGCGCGATTGTCTTCATGTGGCCATTGTGCTGCAGCAATCCCATTTCGCACTGCATTGGCGATTCATCCAGCGGTGGAGCCTCAGCCCTCCTCGCGCTCCTCGGCATCGGCGGGCGGCTCCGGGATGTCTTCCAGGATTGCCCGCCGCAACGTCTCCTGTTCGGCCACCAGCCAGTGCTCGCGCCGTCGAATCTGCTCCCCTGCACCCTCGTCCCACATCCGACGCCATCCACCGCCCTGGTCCTCGGCGCGGTGCTTCATCCAATGCCACGACTGCTGCGCTGCAGAGATTGCAACGGGCACCACCCAGTGCCTCTCCTCGTCTGACAAACCGTAGGCGTCGACGAGCAAGCGGCCCCGATCCCCCGGATTCACGTCTGCAAACACAGGGCTCCGGTCCTGCGGAGCCATCCATCCCGCCCACCACAGGAGCAGATTCACCACCTCGTCCACACGGGACGCCGGGCTCATCAGGTCAAAGTCAACCAGCGCCACGGCCTTGCCATCCCTGAAGACGGTGTTCTCCGGTGTCACGTCACGATGCCCGAGGAAACTCGACACCGGACCCACCGGTTCAGGTGCACCCGACAGCCATGAGCGCACGGCTGTGTCGTCCGGGAGTCCAATATTGACCAGAGCGTCGTCGAGACGCCGCAGGAGCCGGGCAACGGAAACGGCACGCTCGGGATCAGCGACCCACTCGGGCCACGGTCTCCCCGCCACTTCTCCCTCGATGTAGGACAGGATTTCTCGTCCCTGCTCATCGATGCCGAGGAATCGTGGCACGCAGTCAACCTCGGCCACCTCGAGTTGTCCCAGAATTCGGTGGACAAGCTCGGAGTGAGATCCCATCGGCCGACGCACAGTGTCACCCACACGCACCACGCCGTCGCTCACGTCGCCGCCCGGCAACGGGGTTTCATTCCCCTGCTGTTCGCTCATGAACACAGCATGGCACCGACCGGTGACAAATATCGTCGGCTGGCTCATGTACCACCACGCGATCCCGGACTTCCTGCACGGCGTCGCTTTCGTCGCCGTGACCGTGGGTGCGCTCGTTGCATCCAACGCCATTAGATCCGAAAGTGGCCTGTTGACGGTGACCGTCATGGGCATCTATCTGGGAAACCAAAAGAAACTTCGCCTCCGGCTCGTCGAGGAGTTCGCCGAGCATCTGCAGGTGCTGTTCGTGGGGGCGCTGTTTCTGGTGCTCGCGGCACGGATTGCACCCTCCGCCATCATCGACGTGGCGCCGAGCGCCCTCATCTTTGTGGCCCTGCTCGTCCTCGTGGTGCGCCCCGTCAGCGTCGTGGTGGGGCTGATAGGCACCAAGTCTTCCAGATCACGCAGCGTGAGAAACCTGCGGGCGCCACGGGCGGGCGGACAAATGCGGCCGACCACCTCACTGTGTCGGCATGCTTCAACCCACCGAAGACGAACAACCAGCTGAGAGAACTGATCCAGCGGGGCTTCACTGTGAAACACACCCAGCTGTCATCTGAGTTCACACGCGACGATTTCGAGGACATGTGGGGAAGCGAGGTGGTCTACATGTTCCTACTGGACGATGGTGAACTCGATGTCGTCAACCGTCGCACGAAGGTCCCGCAGAAGGGCGTCTCAGTCATATCGCTGGTGCCCCCGCAGCCCCCGACTCCCTGACTGCTGCGTCGGTTGCGGATGGGACCTCATGCGAGGCCCGACACGTCGCTGCAAGTAGCCTGAGGGGATGAGTTCTCGTCGCGGCACATCAATGGGGAACGCAAAGCTCCCGGACTCTGGGTTCTTGAACGCAAAGGTGCCGCCGGTGGTCTGGACCGTGGGCGGCATCCTGCTGCAGGGGATCTTCCCTGCCCGTCGGCCGCCACGATGGGTGCGCGCGCTCTCACTTGTTGTGTTCGTTGCCTCTGCTTCCCTGGGCTTCTGGGCCGTGCGTGGCTTTCGCGATGAGGCCACGACGATCCATCCGCACCACATTCATGATGCCTCGTCTCTCGTGACGGCCGGTGCCAATTCTGTGTCCCGCAATCCGATGTACACCGCACTGCTCGGCGGTCTCGTCAGCATCGCCCTCTGGAGAGGTCGCCTGGCCGCCCTGCTTCCTGTGGTGGCGGTGTGGGCTGCGCTCAACCAGTTTCAGGTCGCCGCGGAGGAAGCGGCTCTGTCCGAGGCATTTGGCGAAGAATACGACCACTACCGGAGGGCTGTTGCGCGCTGGCTCTGAAGCCTTGCGCTCAACCCGCGGCACGCACCATGGAGCGGTGTGGGAGGCCTGCTTCCACGAACCTCTCGCCCACCGCGTGAAATCCAAACTCCTCGTAAAGCCCCACGACGTACTCCTGCGAGTGGATGGTCAAGGGCTCGTGTCCAAAGCGCACCAGGACTTCTCGGATGAGCTTCCGGGCAAGCCCAGAGTGTCGACGGTCCGCGCGCACCGCCACCCGTCCAAACGTTCGGTGAGCACCCTCATCGGCCTCGTCCAACTGCGTCACACGCAGGTATGCGGCGGCCCCATCGTCATCGCGGATCCACAGGTGCAGCGTGCGATCATCCCGGTCGGCGTCGTCGAAGTCCTGTTCGTCAATCCGCTGCTCCACGAAAAACACCTGGGTCCGCAGCAGGACCATCTCGAAGACGTCGTCCCGCGACATCTCGGACCATCGTTTGGACACCATTGGCGCGTCAGCCGCGATGTGGGGGCTCAATGTGCGCTCCGTTCAGGAAGATCCGTACCCGTTTCGCGCACTCCGAGGTCCCACAGCTCATCAGCCATCCGTGTATCCGAGGCTGCCGAGGATCGGCCGAGGAGGCTGGGCCAACCATTCAGCGCCTTGAATCCATCGGGACCCACGTATGAGCAGTCAGGCAGGTCGGCCGTCGCCGCAAACAGGTTGCACAACGCACTCTTTCTGGCCGACTGCGCGAACGGCGTCGAGACGGCCGTGATGACCCGCTCAGCGGTCCTGCTCCCCACAGCACTCTGCAGATTGCTCAGCACCCAACCCGGATGCACGAGTTGCACGTCGACGTCGGTTTCCTTCAGGCGTTCAGAGAGGCCGAGACCCCAGAGCATATCTGCGAGCTTGGACTCGCCGTAGCCCGCGATGATGCCCCATTTGCGGCTACGGAAGTGCGGATCCTCGAGGTGCATCTGTGCTCTCTGGTGGGCCTCGGACGCCACGATGACGATCCGACGGCGCACCTGAGGGAGCAAGAGGTTGGTGAGGGCGAAGGGGCCGAGGAAGTTGGTCCCGATCAGCTTCTCGAAGCCATCATCGGTCTCCTCGCGATGACGGGTGATGGCTCCCGCGTTGTTCACGAGAACGTCAATGTCGCCGGTGATGCTCGCGGCAGCCTCTCGAACGGAATCCAAGGACGCGAGGTCCAGGTGGACCACCTCGTGTCGTCCGCCCCACTGCTGGTTCAGCTCCTCAGCGCGCGCAACTCGTCGGGCAGGAAGGACGAGCGTCGCGCCAGCGGCAGCCGCTGCCTGGGCGGTCGCCAACCCAAGTCCGTTGGTGGCACCGGTGATGAGCCAACGCCGCCCTGTCTGGTCGGGCAAATCGGCGAGTGTCCAATGAGTCATGCGCCAATCAAAGCACCTGCCACCAACAAACTGCACAGTCGGTTGGACAGGATTCGGTCGCAAGGAAGGCAGTAGCGTTGCCGACCATGAAGGCAACGATTCTCACACTGGGTGGTGGAGGCTTTTCCATGTCGGAGGACGGCTCATCCCTCATCGACGACTTCCTCATCAACTTGGCGGGCAAGGAGCGACCCCAGATTTGCCTCATACCCACTGCAAGTGGGGACGCCGACGAGTACTGCGAGCGATTCCTGCATGCTTTCGGACATCGCGCCGAGACCTCGGTGCTCTCGCTCTTCTCACATGATCCGTGGGGCTACACGAATCCCACGATGCTGCTCGATCAGGACATCATCTACGCCGGCGGCGGATCGACTGCCAACTTGCTGGCAGTCTGGCGCGTCCATGGCGTACCGGAGATCCTGTCCCGCGCAGCGGCGGACGGCGTGATTCTCGCCGGCATCAGTGCGGGGATGAACTGTTGGTTCGAGGCGTCATCCACTGATTCATTCGGATCGCTTGACGCGCTGCCCGACGGGCTCGGGTTTCTTCGCGGCAGTGCATGCCCCCACTACTTTGGGGAGGAAGGACGCCGGGGCAAATACATGGACTTCGTCGCCTCCGGTGCACTCCCTGAGGGATACGCCGCGGACGACCACGTCGCACTGCTCTGGCGTGACGGAGAACTCGTCGAAGCGGTGTCGGAGGAGGAAGGGCGACAGGCGTTCCACGTGTCCCGGGACGGAGAGACACCCCTGGCCGTGCGGTACCTGGGATGACTGGTGGCCGGTGGTTTTCTGCCACCGACCCCAGCTCGTCCCCCGGGCCATTCTCGGGGGCCGTGCCGGGGTTACAGCACGCACAAGTGGCCATAGGTGGCCTTCCTGTCAGGTGGACACCACGACAGGCACAATCATGGGGCGACGGCGCAGCTTCCGTGAAACCCAGGCACCCATGACCCGGCGCGTGATCTGCTGCAAGCGCTGCGTGTCCTCCACGCCGTCTGACAGCGCCTCGCGCAGGGCCTTGGCCACCTCGGCCTTCACCCCGTCGAAGACGGACTCGTCCTCCGCGAAACCGCGCGCATGCACGTCTGGTCCATTCACGAGCTCGTGCGTTTCCAGGTTCACCACCGAGACGATGGAGATGAACCCCTCCTCGCCAAGGACGCGCCTGTCAGTGAGCGATTCAGAAATGTCCCCGACCGTCTGGCCATCAACGAAGATGTAGGCGGCATCCACGGAGCCCACGCGCCGGGCGCGACCATCGACGAGATCCACGACGTCGCCGTCCTCGGCGACAATGACGTTCTCCGCAGGGACACCCGAGGCGATGGCCAACTTGGCGTTGGCGATCATGTGCCGAATCTCGCCATGAACCGGCAGGACGTTGCGGGGACGCAGGATGTTGTAGCAGTAGAGCAGTTCACCCGCGGACGCGTGGCCTGAGACGTGGACCATGGCGTTGGCCTTGTGCACCACCTGGGCACCGAGCCTCGACAGTCCGTTGATCACCCGGTACACAGAATTTTCGTTCCCCGGGATCAGGGAGGACGCGAGCAGCACGACGTCGCCGGGGCCCACCTCCACCACGGGGTGCTCCCGGTTTGCAATGCGGCTCAGGGCCGCCATCGGCTCGCCCTGCGAACCGGTGGAGACGATGACCACCTTGTTCGCCGGGTACTTGTCAATGTCTCGCATCTCGATCAGGGTGTCGCCCGGCACCGTCAGGAATCCGAGGTCCCTGGCGATTCCCATGTTTCGCACCATCGAGCGCCCCACATAGACAACCTTGCGTCCATGCTTCACCGCGAGATCCAGCACCTGCTGGATGCGGTGGACGTGGCTGGCGAAGCTGGCCACGATCAGTTTCTGGTCCGCGGTCTCGAACACTCGCGACATGGCGGGTTCGATGTCCCTTTCCGGTGTCGTGAAGCCCGGAACCTCGGCGTTGGTGGAGTCCACCATGAACAGGTCGACGCCCTCCTCCCCCAGTCGGGCGAAAGCCCTCAGGTCGGTGATGCGACCGTCCAGCGGCAGCTGGTCCATTTTGAAGTCTCCGGTGTGCAGGACCATGCCCGCGGTCGTTCGGATGGCCACCGCCAGCGCGTCCGGAATGGAGTGGTTCACTGCAACGAACTCAAATTCGAAGTTGCCCACCGTGACACGATCGCCCTCCCGCACCTCATGCAACTGGTGGCCCCGGATGCGATGCTCCTTGAGCTTGTTCGCGAGGAACGCGAGAGTCAGCCTGGAACCGTAGATGGGGATGTCCGGGCGTTTGCGCAACAGATAGGGCACTGCACCGATGTGGTCCTCGTGACCGTGCGTCAGGACGAGGGCCACGATGTCGCCAAGCCGATCGTTCAGATTGTTCAACGCCGGCAGGATGAGATCCACACCCGGATGGTGTTCTTCGGGAAACAGCACGCCACAGTCAACGAGCGCTATTTCTCGGTCAATCTCGAAGGACGCCATGTTGCGGCCCACGTCTCCCAGGCCCCCGAGCGGAGTGATGCGCAGTGTCCCGGGTGCGAGCGGCGGTGGAGTCCTCGGTTCAGTCATGGAAAACAGGCTAGTGGACCGACGACGCCCACCGAATTCTCCGCGGCGGCGGTCTCATAGACTGTCCCCCATGCCTGTTCCTGATTCTGTTCGTCTGGCCATGCCTGCGGAGGCCGTCGACGTTGCTCGACTCCAGCGCCGGTCCTGGTCAGCGACGCCCGCGCTTGCCGCAGCCATGTCGGAGGTCACCGCAGACGAGACCGTTCGTGCCTGGCATGAAGCGATCACCAAGCCACCGTTGGCGCACTGTCGGGTGCTTGTCGCCATCGGGGATGGCGCCATCGTCGGGTTTGCTGTCACCGGCCCCAGCGGCGATCCGGATGCAGAGCCCACCGACGGGGTGATCGCCGAGTTCGTCGTCGATGAGGACAATGTGGAGGCCGGTCACAGCTCACGACTCATGAACGCTGCCGTGGACACCCTCCGCGCAGACGGCTACGGCGTCGCCACCATGTGGCTCCCCAGCGATGCCGACGGGCTGCGAGGTTTTCTCGTCGAGTGTGGATGGGCCACCGACGGCGCGCATCGCGAGATGGGTGTGGATGAGGACTCCCCCAGCGTGAAGCTCGTCCGCATGGTCACCGACATCACCCCCGCTGAGTCCTGACCGAGACGCCAAAAGCCCATCACGGCGGCGACGAAAGAATCCTCACCACCGCGCGCGATGAAGTTGCCTGGTTCTCCGTGTCCCTCGTGGATGGTGAGCCCTTCCCCGTGTTCTCGGCTGTACGGCTCAGCGCCACGTTGCCGCATCCTGCCGATTTTGAAACCACGACCCGAGAATCGGTCGTAGACATGTTGACTGAGTTGCATGCTCCCTACAAACAGGATTGGACAACGAAGAACATCGCTGCTGGTCTGCTTCTCGCTACCGCAGAAGTGAGTTCTTGGGAGGGTCTGGAGTGGGGCCTGGAATCAGACACAGAAGATGAACCTCTTGCCTGGGCTGCCCCCAAGGACGCCAGAACTTCGTTTGCCTGGTTGTGCGCACAAGGAAAGACGAAGACTTGGCATGTGGACACGGGCGCGGACGACGCACTCTTCGGGCTCACTTTCAGCTCGGAGGTTTCTCGGGCCTTACCGAGGGAAGCAGCTGGGTCGTGGCGCCCACGTCACGATCTTCCCTTGGCGACAGGCCACATTCGGGCCGTTGAAATCGTCTATGACACCACCCTCGACCTCGGAACGCCGCCCGGTCTCGTCACAGAGTGCCTCCTGCACGGAGACATCGCTTCGACGCATCTCATCGCGGCCGAGGCCTACTCACGGGATGAGTAGCACCTCTATGACGAGTCCGTCGTGGTAATGACAAACCCGCGGGCAGCCGACAGACTCTAGTGGTATCCACGGCGCCAGCCATGGACATCGAAGCCCCTGAGCCCGCTGTCCGGCAGATGACCAGCGGCTGCGCCTCCACCCCCCCGCCCTTGAACCAGCGTGCCGATACCTACCGCATCCGAGCCGCCCTGCATCGCACGCAGCGCCCCCTGACACCGGTCCAACCCCGTGACTGCAGTACTTCAGACAACTGCCAAGCCACCTCGCACGATTTCTGAGTCACGTCATGCCATCCGTAACGGAGCGTCTGCAGTCCCGACATGGCAAGCCGATTGTCCCGGGCCATGTCACGGAAAGCCTGCTCGTGCCCGAGGCGTCCGTCCAGTTCCACAACAACGCCCTGGTCCTCCCACACGGCATCTGATCGTGTTCCTCGCCTCAGTTCCTTCTGCAGGGTGGGTCCCGGGAGCCCGTGGGCGCGCACGACGATTGTCAGGAATCGCCACTCCAGTACTGACTCGACGCCTTTCGCTGCCTCTCCGCACAGCTCTGTGAGCAATCGCCGTCGCTTCATGCGCTTGCGGGTGGCCATGGCTGTAGTCAGCCGTGCTGGCGTGGTCAACCTCTGGCTGAAGGCCCGCGTCACGGCGGCAACAGTTTCGTCCTCGGTGTCTTCATCCGCGAGATCCAGCAATGCCACGTCGATGGGCGTGCGAGGTGGCTCTCCCCTGCCACGACGCTCCGCCCGGCGGAAAGTGACACCTGTGTCGTCGCATCCGATCGGCATGAGCGCCCCGGAGTTGCCGTGCCACACGAGGATCTGTTCCGGTGGCTCCTTCACTGCGCCAAGGAGATGAGCAGCCGCAGATCCGCCCACCACGCTGTTGGGGCCGGCATGGAGAAGAGCGGCCCAACACCAACTGGTCCAGGTCGGCTCATCCAGGCAGTAGATACCGCTGAGCATTCGATTCCAGTCCTGCCTCCATCGTCGACCGGCGCCCGCCTGGAAGTCCACGTCCTCGCACTGCTTCAGGGCAATGACGCCGGCTTGCTGTTTGGCCAGCCCGAGGAGCGCTTGGTCGGGGGTCCTCATGCGGTACACACCATCCACTGTGGGCAGCCGACCGCCCTTCCCACCACTTTCTGCAAGGGGCTGTGGAGTGTGACGGTAGCGATCGCCGTTAGTGTGGGCTCCAACTGCCGGTAGACCGGCAGCTGGAGCCCACACTAAATCGGCTTCCGGTTTTAGAGCCCGATGACGGACTCGATGCCCTCGGTGAGGCCCGGATTCTTGATGACGTGGCGAACAGCGGCAAGCACACCGGGCATGAAGCTTGTGCGCTCGTAACTGTCGTGGCGGATGGTCAGCGTCTCCCCCATGGCACCCATCAGCACCTCCTGATGGGCCACCAAACCCTGCAGCCGGACACCATGGATGTGAATTCCCTCCACGACGGCGCCGCGGGCACCGCCGTCGTGCACGGTGGCGTCAGGCACCTCATCCATGTCCGCGGCCGCGCGCGCAGCGCCGATGCGCTGCGCCGTTGTCACTGCGGTGCCCGAAGGTGCATCCACCTTGTTCGGGTGGTGCAGTTCGACGATCTCGACGCTCGGGTAGAAGCGGGCGGCCTGCTCGGCGAAGCTCATCATCAGCACCGCCCCGATGGAGAAATTGGAGGCGATGAGCACGCCCGTGCCGGGGTTCTCGTCACACAGCCTTTTCACCGTATCGAGCCGCTCGGCCGTGAAGCCCGTGGTGCCGATGACCATGCTGATGCCCCGACAAAGGCACCACTCGACGTTGTCCATCACGGCGTCCGGGTGCGTGAAGTCGATGACCACGGCCGCTTCGGCCACGTCCTCGCGGTCATCACCTACGTCAACGCCGGCGAGGAACTGCAGGTCCTCGGTGCCGCGGACAGCGCGTTCTGACTCGGCTCCCATCTTCCCACCGGCTCCGAACACGCCCACCAGAATTTCACTCATTATCCATTGTCCATTCCTGAGGTTGAAGTCTCTGCTGTCCAGTCAATCACTTGGGCGTGGCGCCCGGACAAAAGGACAACGGGTGGCCCCCCGGAGGGGACCACCCGCATGTCATGTCTCTTTCGAAGGAATCAGCCTCAGTTGGCGTCGTCCCCGGCCTCGCCCTCCACGACGGGCATGAGCGACAGCTTGCCCCTGTCGTCGATGTCCGAGATCTCAACCTGCAGCTTCTGTCCGACACTCAGGATGTCCTCCACATCATCCACTCGCTTGCCGCCGGCGAGGCCGCGAAGCTTGGAGATGTGCAGGAGTCCGTCCTTGCCGGGCAGCAAGGAGACAAAGGCTCCGAAGCTGGTCAGCTTGACGACGGTGCCGAGGAAGCGCTCGCCCTTCTCCGGCATGTGCGGGTTGGCGATGGCGTTGATCATCGCGACGGCTGCATCCGCAGCCTCACCGGTGGTGGCGCCGACGTAGATGGTGCCGTCATCCTCAATCGAGATGTTGGCGCCCGTGTCGTCCTGCATCTGGTTGATGTGCTTGCCCTTCGGGCCAATGATCTCGCCGATCTTGTCCACCGGGATACGCACCGTGATGATCCGCGGAGCGTACTGGCTCATCTCGTCGGGCACGTCGATTGCTTCGCCCATGACCTCGAGGATCGTGTGACGGGCTTCGCGGGCCTGGAGCAGTGCCTTCTGGAGCTCGGAGGCAGGGATGCCGTTGAGCTTGGTGTCGAGCTGCAGTGCCGTGATGAAGTCCGGCGTTCCCGCAACCTTGAAGTCCATGTCGCCCAGAGCGTCTTCGGCGCCGAGGATGTCGGTCAGTGCGACGTAGCGCGTCTTTCCGTCAACCTCGTCGCTCATCAGGCCCATGGCGATGCCAGCCACGGGGGCCTTCAGCGGCACGCCTGCGTTGAGCAGGGAGAGCGTCGAGGCGCAGACCGAACCCATCGAGGTGGAGCCGTTGGAGCCCAACGCCTCGGAGACCTGCCGGATGGCGTAGGGGAACTCGGTGCGCGTCGGCAGGATCGGGAGGATCGCACGCTCGGCGAGTGCTCCATGGCCGATTTCGCGACGCTTCGGCGTACCGACGCGTCCCGTCTCGCCCGTGGAGAACGGCGGGAAGTTGTAGTTGTGCATGTAGCGCTTGGTGGATTCCGGCGACAGCGTGTCGAGCCGCTGCTCCATGTCCAGCATGTTCAGTGTGGAGACACCCAGGATCTGGGTCTCGCCGCGCTGGAACAACGCGGAGCCGTGGACGCGAGGAATCATTGCGACCTCGGCGGAGAGCTCACGGATGTCGCTGGGGCCACGGCCGTCGATACGGATGCCCTCGGTGATGGTGCGGTGGCGCACGATCTTCTTCGTCAGCGCCTTCATGGCCGCAGAGACCTCGCTGGTGCGATCAGCGAAGCGCTCGGCAAGCTGCTCCGTGACGTCCTGACGGATGGCGTGGGTGGCCTCGTCACGCTCCTGCTTGCCGGCGATCTTCATGGCCTCGGCCACACGGGCGGAGGCGATCTCCTCGACGGCGGCGAAGACATCGTCCTCGTAGTCGCGGAACACGGGGAAGTCGAAGGTTTCCTTCGGCAGCTTGGCAATGAGCTCGGACTGGGCGTCACACAGGATCTTGATGAACGGCTTGGCGGCCTCAAGGCCCTGGCCCACAACCTCTTCGGTGGGTGCAGTCTTGCCGGAGCGCACGAGTTCCCAGGTGGCTTCGGTTCCGCCAGCCTCCACCATGGTGATGGCGACGTCACCGTCGGACAACACGCGCCCGGCAACAACCATCTGGAAGACAGAGCCTTGCGTCTGCTCCACCGTCGGGAAGCACACCCAGGCGTCGTCGATCAGGGCGACGCGGACGGCGCCGATCGGG
>CBDTVQ010000031.1:0-11848 GCA_965364045.1 uncultured Tessaracoccus sp.
AAAACTTCAAGACCGCCACCGGCATCACGCTGGACATCATCGAGAAGCCCACTGCCGACGTGAAGACCGACTTCATCGCGCAGGTCCCCACAGGTGAGGGCCCCGACCTCATCGTCGGCGCCAACGACTGGATGGGCGACCTCGCCAAGAACGGCGTCATCTCCCCCGTGGAACTGGGCGCCAAGATGGATGGAATGAGTGTCAGCTCCGTCAAGGGCTTCACGCTGGATGGCTCGCTCTACGGCGTTCCCTACGCGGTGGAGAACCTCGCGCTGGTCCGCAACAACGCACTGGCAACCGAGACTCCCGCCACGTTCGACGAGGTCATCGAGATGGGCAAGGCATCGGGTGCAGATTTCCCGGTCCTCATCCAGCAGGGTGATGCCGGTGACGCGTATCACCTGTATCCCATCCAGACGTCCTTCGGAGCGCCGGTTTTCACCACGGATGACTCCGGTGAATACACCGGCGAGTTGGGCATGTCCGGTGAACCGGGCGTCAAGTTTGCCGAGTACCTCAAAAAGCTGGCAGACGAGGGAATTCTGAGCGCAGCCATCGGCGGCGACCAGGCAAACCAGGCCTTCATTGACGGCAAGAGCCCCTACATGATCACCGGTCCGTGGAACATCGTAGCTTTCGAGGAAGCGGGCATTGATTTCGCAGCAACGCCCGTGCCCTCCGCCGGCGGCGAGCCCGGTCGCCCCTTCCTCGGAGTTCAGGGGGTGTACCTGTCCTCGAAGTCCGAGCAGGCACTTCTCGCCAACCAGTTCCTCGATTACATGACCTCAGCCGAAGCGCAGGACACCATCTATGAGGTGTCGCGTCGAACTCCCGCCCTCGAGGAGTCTGCTGACAAGGTGGAGGATCCGATCCTGGCTGGGTTTGGCGAAGCGGGCACCGACGGTGACCCGCTGCCCGCCATTGCCGAGATGGGTGCTGTGTGGACCTTCTGGGGCGCGGCAGAGCTCAGCATCGTTGATGGCAGCGCTGCTGATCCTGCCACCGCCTGGAACACCATGATCAGCAACATCGAAGGTGCTTTCTGACCGTCAGGTCAACGCTTGCGCGCGTGGGGCCCAGCTGGGCCCCACGCGTTCTCCCACACATTCGCAACGAAGCGATAGGACGGCGTTCGTGACCGCCACACCAGAAACAGAGCGCAAGAACGCTCCGCAGCTCTCACATGCCCGGGACTTCACCCGCCCCGGCTTCTACGTCAAGCTCGTCCTGATGGCGCTCGTCAACGCCTTTGGAATCTTCGGCATCCTGGCGTCCCTGCCCGGCAAGGACTGGCCGGTGCTAATCTTCCTCGCCGTCACTCTCGTGATCGCCAACTACGTCTACTTCACCAAGCGGGCCATCCCGGCCAAATACTTGATGCCCGGCCTGGTCTTCCTGGCCGTGTACCAGCTCTATGTCATGGGCAACACGGCCTTCGTCGCCTTCACCAACTACGGCGATGGCCACAATGACGCGAAGCAGCCCGCCATCACACAGATCCTGAAGACCTCTGACCGTCGGGTGGAGGGAACCAACACATTCCCCGTCGCCATTCTCGAGAAGAACGACGAGCTGTCCTTCGCGATCGTGCGTGACGGGACTGCTCGGATAGGCGATCAGGACACACCCCTGGCGGATGCCGGAGACGCACGCGTCGAGGGTGACTCTGTGCTGGAGGTGCCGGGTTACGAGTTGCTGAGCCTGGGTGACATCCAGGCGAGGCAGAACGATGTCTTGGCGCTGCGTGTGAGTTTGAGCGAGGACCCGGAGGAGGGATGGTTGCGTACCGACAACGGCACCCTGTCCTACGTGGCGAAATCGTCGCTGAACTACGACGAGGCAGCGGACACCTTCACGTCTCCCGAGGGCAAGGTCTACACCGCGGACCCGGATCAGGGACTCTTCGTGGCCGACGACGGCCAAGCCCTCCAACCCGGTTGGCGGGTGGTGGTGGGCACCGAGAACTTCTCTGCGATGTTCACTGACTCGCGGCTGTCCGGACCATTCTTCAAGATCATGTTGTGGACGTTCGCGTTCGCGATCCTGTCCGTGGCAACGACGTTTGCCCTGGGACTCGGACTTGCCACGATCTTCAATGACCCACGGGTGAAGGGCCGGATCATCTACAGATCCCTCTTCATCCTGCCCTACGCCTTCCCGGGCTTCCTCGCCGCGTTGGTGTGGAAGGGAATGCTCAACGAACAGTTCGGCATCATCAACCAGACCCTGCTGGGCGGTGCCGACATCAACTGGCTTGGTGACGGCAACCTCGCCAAGCTCTCAATCCTCGGCGTCAACCTGTGGCTCGGCTTCCCGTACATGTTCCTGGTGTGCACGGGCGCACTGCAGTCCATTCCCGGAGAGCTCAACGAGGCCGCCATCATGGACGGTGCGGGTCCCTTCAAACGGTTCCGCAGCGTGACGCTGCCCCTCCTGCTGGTGTCCGTGGCACCGCTGCTGATCGCCAGCTTCGCGTTCAACTTCAACAACTTCTCGCTGATCTACATGCTGACGGGCGGTGGTCCGAACTTCCCCGGATCACCGGTCCTCGTCGGTGATACGGACATCCTGATCTCCATGGTCTACTCCGTGGCCTTCGAGTCAGGCGTCAAGCAGTACGGGCTCGCCTCGGCCATGTCGATCGTCATCTTCGTCGTCGTCGGATTCATCTCGTGGCTCGGCTTCCGCCAGACACGCAAGCTCGAGGAGATCATGTGATGGCGCGTCGAGTGAAAACCGAAAGCAAGCTCAAGGGTGCGCGGTGGTGGAAGGAAGTGGGATGGAAACACGTCCTTGGCATCGTCGTCATCGCGTTCTGCATGTTCCCCCTGCTGTACGTGCTGTCCGCCTCTCTGAGTCCCGGCGGAACGCTCACCGGCTCCGCGACCCTGTTCAACGAGGTGTCCGGCGAGAACTACGTGGAACTCATGGGGAGCCAGTTCCCCAGGTGGATGCTGCACTCGCTCATCGTGAGCACATCAACCGCAGCGGGGACCATCGTCATGGGGGCGGCAGCCGCCTACGCCTTCAGCCGTTTTCGCTTCGCGGGCAGACGCGGTGGCCTCACGGCGTTGCTCATCATTCAGATGTTTCCCCAGATGCTGGCGTTCGTCGCCATCTTCCTGCTCCTGCTGACGCTCCGGGACATCTTTCCCTTCCTCGGGCTCGGCGAGCTGATGGGGCTCATCGCCGTCTACCTCGGCGGAGCACTTGGCGCCAACACATTCCTGATGTACGGATTCTTCAACACGATCCCGAAAGAGCTTGACGAAGCTGCCAAGATCGACGGTGCCACGCACGCTCAGATCTTCTGGGGAGTCATCATGCGGCTCGTCACGCCGATCCTTGCCGTGGTGGGGTTGTTGTCCTTCGTCGCTACCTACGGCGAGTTCATCATCGCCAGAATCGTCCTGGCTCGGCCGGAGAACTACACGCTCGCCGTGGGGCTCTACGTGTGGGCCTCCGACGAGCGCAACGCCCCGTGGTCACTGTTCGCGGCCGGGGCCGTGCTGGCCGCCATTCCCATCATCGCGCTGTTCATGTATCTCCAGAAGTACATCGTCGGCGGCCTGACTGCGGGCGGAGTCAAGGGCTGAGACGAACGTGGTGTCAGAGGCGGCGGTGGTCCCTGTGGCCACCGACGTCCTGCATGCACCACAATGGGGGCCGTGGATGACGCCAGCAGTGGAGAAGGGGGCATGGTCAGCGAGACCGTGCAGCTCTTTGACGCTGCGCGCCCACTCGCACTGATCAGCGGTGCCACGTTGACCGAGGTTGACGTCACCTTCGAGACCTATGGGCGCTTGAACGCCGCGGCGAGCAACGCTGTGTTCATCTGCCACGCCCTCACCGGGGACGCTCATGCGGCCGGACGGCGCGAGGGGGACAGTCGCCCGGGTTGGTGGGACACCATGATCGGTCCCGGCAAGCCGGTGGACACTGACACGTGGTTCGTCGTCTGCGCCAACATCCTCGGGGGCTGCCAGGGAACCACAGGCCCCTCATCCGTGAACCCCGCGACGGACGAGCCGTATGGTCTGGACTTCCCCCTGCTCCACATGTCCGACTTTGTTACGGTCCACCGGGCGCTCGGCCGCCATCTGGGGGTGACGCGCTGGGCTGCCCTCATTGGTGGCTCGTTGGGTGGCATGCAGGTGCTCCAGTGGGCGCTGGACCATCCAGAGGACATGGGCAATGCCGTCGTGCTCGCCGGATCCTCCCGTCTGACTGCTCAGAACATCGCCTTCTCCGCGGTGGGACGCCAGGCCATCATGAAGGACTCCGGGTTCCGGGGCGGGAGGTTCCTCTCCGAAGGGACGACTCCGAAGAAGGGGTTGGCTGTGGCCCGGATGATGGCGCACATCACCTACCTGTCAGAGGCAGCGTTTTCCGAGAAGTTTGGGCGAGCCGCCCAGTCCGGCGAGCTGACGCCCAACTTCGGTGTCGATTTCGCGGTGGAGAGCTACCTGGATCATCAGGGGGAGGCCTTCCAGTCCCGCTTTGATGCGCTGAGTTATCTCTACCTGACTCGGGTCATGGACTACTTTGACCCGTTCGCCAGCCCAGGTGCCATCGATGCGCTGGCGGCGGGATGCGTGAAGTTCCTCGTGATGAGTTTTGACACGGACTGGCGCTTCTCCACCGAACACTCTCGTCGGATAGTCCGCCACCTGGAGGGGGCGCGTGTGCCGACGTCGTTCCGCGAGATCCTTTCACCCTGGGGTCACGACTCCTTCCTCCTGGACATCCCCACTTATCACGACACGATGCGGGCATTCATGGAGCGCGCCGCCGGGGAACTGGAGACGCAATGAGCGACACGTTGAGGCCCGATCTTGAGCTCATCGCGCAGCTGATCCCGCAGGATTCGCGCGTCTTGGATCTGGGCTGTGGCGACGGCGAATTGTTGCGGATGCTGATTCGCAAGGGATGTACGGGAACGGGTGTGGAGATCGAACCGACGGAGCTGGTGGCGGCCCTCCGTGCTGGTGTGGACGTGATCGATCTGGATCTCAACACACAGCTCGGGGAATTCGCCGATGACTCCTACGACGTCGTGATCCTCTCCCGGACCCTTCAGAACGTGCAGAAGCCACGTGATGTTCTGGAACAGATCAGCCGCATCGCCGTGCATTGCGTGGTGTCCATGCCCAACTTCGCCCACTGGAGCAGCCGTGCCCGGCTGTTCACAGGCAGGATGCCGATGTCCAAGGACCTGCCGTACCCCTGGTACGACACGCCCAACCTGCACTACACCTCATTGAGAGACCTGGAACCACTGTTCAGAAGTCTTGGACTGCGGATAGATCGCTGCATCCCACTCAATGAGCGCGGCGAGGCACACATCCTGGGCAATCTGGCGTCCAACATGTTCGCCAGCTCAGCGGTGTACCTCCTGCACGCCAGCCGCTGACGGGTTTCACGAACAGGCGTTGACCAAACGGTTGAGGGGGCCTGACAAACCCAATCTCTCCGACAACTGTGCGACGCGTGCCGTGTCCGGCACAAGTGGGAGTTCGGCCGGCTTGGCGATGGGGAGGTCGAGGACAACTGACACCACAGCTTCCGCTCTCAGGATGTACTCCGCAGAATCGGCGATGCTTTTTCGGATCGCGGGAGAGATGGTGCCAGTTCCCTCCAGCGCCGCCTGCACAAGCTGCTCGAGTGATCCGAACTCCTTGGTCAGCCGGGCCGCAGACTTCTCGCCCACACCCTTCACCCCGGGCAGCCCGTCCGAGGGGTCGCCCCTCAGCACGGAGAAATCGACGTAGCGCTCAGGAAGTACGCCGTACTTCTCCACGAGCCAGGCGGAGTCCACCACCTGATGCTTGGCGACTCCCTGACCCACCCAGATCACACGGGTGGTCTCGTCGACGAGTTGGAAGAGGTCGCGATCACCGGTGACCACCCAGCAGCGGCCACTGTGTTGCGCGGCGAGCGATCCGAGCACATCGTCGGCTTCGTGCTCCGCCGCACCAATGATGGGCATGCCCACGGCTTCAAGGACTTCACGGATCAGGGGCACCTGCGCGCCGAGTTCGTCCGGGGTCTCCTCGGCATCGACGCCACCGGGGACCTCCTCCACAACCCGATGCGCCTTGTAGGAAGGGACCAGGTCGGTGCGCCACGCAGGGCGCCAGTCGTCGTCCCACGCGCAGGCGACACGACGGGGCGAGTACTGCTCCACCAGGCGGGTGATGGCATCCAGAAGGCCACGGATCGCGTTGACCGGAGTACCGTCCGGGGCGCGGAGGCTCGTCGGGACGCCGAAGAACGCCCGGTAGTACAGGTAGGAGGTGTCGAAGACCATCAAGGAGTTCGCCTCAGACCCCTCCTTTCCGACGCCATCCGTGGTGGCTTCGTCAATCGCCTCAGCTCGCTCGTCATGAACCATGGACCCATCGTGGCACGGTGGAGGCGCCAGCGGCGGCGGGTACCCTCGTCACTGTGCATCCCCTATCCCGATCAGCCCTGCCTGCGGGCATCTCCGTCGTCCTGGCGGCGTTGACCGGGCTCCTGCTGGGCGTGGGTCAGGCCCCGATGGGTGTGTGGCCGGCGACCATCGCCGGACTCGCACTCTTCACCTGGCTGCTCTCTGGTCGCACCGTCTGGCAGGCCGCCGGGCTCGGGTCAGTGATGGGTCTGGCGATGAACGCCATCACCATCCACTGGGTGTACGTACTGGGAGTGCCCGTCGCGTTCGCGCTCGTGCTGTTCATGTCGCTGTGGAGCGTCCTGCTCGGAGTCATGGTGACACTGATCACCCGTCTCCGCGCCTGGATGTTCCTCGTCCCTGCGGCGTGGGTGGCCGTGGAGGTGGCCAGCGGACGGATTCCCTTCGGCGGGTTTCCATGGAATCGCCTGGCCTACACCACCATCGACCAACCAATGTCTGGCTGGCTGCCCTGGGTGGGTGCCACCGGTGTGGCCTTCCTGCTGGCGCTTTTGGCGCAACTCGCTCTGATGGCCGTTCTTGATCGCCGGATCAGGCTCAAGATGGTCGCAGCGGCAGCGGTGCTCTTCGTGGCCGGTGGCGTGCTGAAGCTTCTCCCGCAGGCCGAGCCGGAGCAGCAGGTGACCATTGGTGTCGTACAGGGAAACGTGAACCGAGAACTGCACGGTACGGCTGCCTACGCGAGCAGCGTCACCAACAACATGCTGAGCGAGACCGTCTTCCTGATGGCGTCCAACCGGGCGCAGGGGAGGGAACCGCTCGATTTCGTGCTGTGGCCGGAGAACGCCACGGATCGAGATCCCCTGACGCAGCCGGAGACGCGCAGGCTTGTGGAGACGTCCACGGCGATCGCCGACGTGCCAATTCTTGTGGGTGCGGTCATGGAGGGCCCCGATCCTGAGACAACCCGACAGACGTCCAGTATCTGGTGGGATCCCGTGACGGGTCCGGGGGACAGGTACGACAAGCGCAATCTTGTTCCGTTTGGGGAGTACATCCCCTTCCGCGACGTACTTCTGCCGAGACTGCCCATTCTGGAACAGATAGGCCGGCAATCGATCCCGGGTACCGGACCGGGAGTGATGGAGGCACCCACTGCCGATCACCAGTACCTGCGGGTTGGCAACGTCATCTGTTTCGAGCTGGCATGGGACGCCACGGTGTACGACACAGTCCGGGGCCAGGCTGATGTGATCGTTTCGCAGAGCAACACCAACACCTACGGTGGCACCTTCGAGGTGCCCCAGCAGCTGGTCATCAACAGGGTACGCGCCATGGAACTCGGGCGAGAAATGGTGGTCTCCACGCTGAACTCCGTCTCCGGTCTTGTGGATGCCGATGGCTCGGTCCACGAACCCACAGCTGAATTCACAGCGGGCCATCGCACCTTCACGGTGCCTCTGCGGACCAACATCAACCTTGCTGTCATCCTCAGCCCGTGGTTGGGAATCGTTCTGGCCCTGATTGGCTTCGGTGCAGCCGGCTACGCCGGGGCGCAAGGGTGGCGAGGTGGGCGCTCGGCTAGACTTCCGCGACAGTCCCCGGCAGCGAACGGAACCATCCGATGAAGCAGTATCCACCCCTCGGTACCACGTTGGTGATCATTCCCACCTACAACGAAGCGCAGAACATCGAGAGCATCACCGGCC
This sequence comes from uncultured Tessaracoccus sp., assembly GCA_965364045.1. Lineage (GTDB taxonomy): Bacteria > Actinomycetota > Actinomycetes > Propionibacteriales > Propionibacteriaceae > Arachnia. The sequence continues at coordinate 8,104 of CBDTVQ010000031.1, forward strand.
GTCTGCGCAAGGCGGTCCCTGAGGCCCACATCCTCGTGGCCGACGACAACTCTCCCGATGGAACCGGCGACATCGTCGACCGGCTCGTCGCCGAAGACGATCACATCCATGTCCTGCATCGCAAGGGCAAGGAGGGACTGGGAGCTGCCTACCTCGCAGGTTTCCACTGGGGTCTTGACAACGGCTACGGCGTGCTCGTTGAGCACGACGCCGATGGATCGCACCAGCCGGAACAGCTTCCGCTCCTGCTGGAGGCGCTCGAACAGGCAGACATGGTCAAGGGGTCCCGCTGGATCAAGGGCGGCAGCGTGGTCAACTGGCCCAAATCCAGGGAACTCCTCTCCAAGGGTGGCAACCTGTGGACGCAGATGTGGCTCGGTATCCCGCTGAAGGACGCCACAGGAGGATTCAACGCCTTCCGGGCAGAAACCCTGCAAGGGCTCGGTCTGGACGACGTCGCTTCGGCCGGGTACTGCTTCCAGGTGGATCTGGCGTGGCGTGCGCTGAAGACGGGCCACAAGGTTGTCGAGGTTCCCATCCAGTTCGTGGAGCGTGAATTCGGTGATTCCAAGATGAGTCGCAACATCGTGGTCGAGGCGATGATCCGGACGGCCCTCTGGGGCGTCGAGTTCCGCTCAGGTCAGGTCAAGAACTTCTTTTCCCGCCTTGGCGGCAAACACAAGAAGACGGAGATTCCAGACGACAATGCCTGAGCAACCGCGTGTCCGGATGCCCATCTTTCGAGCGCCCATCCTGGCGTTTGCGGGCTTCTTGGTCTTCATACTGGCCGAGGTTGCGCTGTTGGTTTTCGTCTCCACCCAGATTGGGTGGTGGACGCTGGTGGCCCTCATGATTTCGACGGTGCTGGGCGCGTATCTCCTACAACGCGAATGGCGCAAGGCGTGGAAGCATCTCTCGGAATCGCTCAACACAGGGCACCTGCCCACAGGACGGACCGCTGACGCGGCGCTGGTCCTCATGGGTGGCTTCATGCTCATTATGCCGGGCTTCATCACCGACATCGTGGGGTTGCTGTTGTTGCTGCCCTTCACGCGTCCCGGCATCCGCTCAGTTCTGGGGTGGTGGGCGGGACGCGCGATGTCCGGATACACAAATTCTCCCTCGAACCCGGCATCAACAGACACCGTGATCGAGGGAGAAGTTGTCACCGATGACGACGGATCCCCTTTGCAGGGAATCATCATCGTGCCGGATCATCCACACGAGGACGAGGACGAAGACGACACCGACGGCTAGTGAGCCGCCAGAGCTGACCCGTCAGTACAATTCGTCGGAATCCCTCAGCTTGTCCAGCTGCTCGGCGAGGATGTCCTCCAACTCCGGGATGGAGCGGCGCTCCCGCAGCATGTCCCAGTGGGTGCGCACGGGCTTGGTCTTCTTTTCTTCCCCCACCGCACCATCTGATCGCACGGCCACCGAACCGCATCTCTTGCACTCCCACTCGAACGGAAGATCTGCTTCCAGGGCGAATGCAACCTCGAAATGATGTCCCTTCGGGCAATCGAACGCCACATTCTGGCGTCGGGCGAACTCAATACCCTGTTCGTCCTCGAAGCTCTTGGCGCCGAGTCCGACGCCGCGCAGTGCACGATCTGCCATGTGCTCTCCTCCTTCGCTCTTGGTCTACTCGGTGTTCAACGAACCACAGAGGTCTCAGGTTCCCTGTTGAGTAGACCACATACCCCGGCTCTGGAGAACGGCTTTCAACAGATCAGGCCTGTCCGTGATGATCCCGTCCACCCCCAGCTCGATCAAACTGTGCATGGTGTCCTTGTCATCGATGGTCCACACATGAATCTTCCGGTCCTTGGCGTGGATCGCAGCAACGGTCTTCGGCGTCACGAGCTGCACTGTGACCGGTCCCCTGACATGGGAGATCGGAACCTGGAACACCACGTCAACGCCGGGGGTGCGACGGCCCACCCGGCCAGCGGCCATCAGCAGGACCTCGGAGGTGGTGGCGGATGTGGCCACCCTCGGCATCAGCCGACGAAAGCTCCGCAGCCTCGTTCCGGAGAAGGAGCCAACGCACACCCTGGCCCCGGCGTTGTGACGGGAGATGGCGCGGGCGAGCAGTGGCACGGCTCCCGGAGACTTCAGATCGACGTTGAAGCGGGCCTCTGGAAAGGACTCCAGCAACTCATCCAGGGTGGGGACCACCTCACGGTCTCCCACGAGAACACTCCGAATCTCCTTGAATGAGAGATCAGCGATGAGCCCGGGTGCGTCGGTGACTCGTCCGAGGTGCGGATCGTGGAACGCGACGAGTTCCCCATCACCGGTGGCATGGACGTCGGTCTCGAGGTAGGTGTAACCGAGCGCGACGGCATTCTGAAAGGCCGTGCGCGTGTTCTCGATTCCCAGGTTTTCCGCAAGGAGGGCGCCACCACGGTGCGCCATCGGGACGAACCCGGACGCCAGAAACCCAACAGTCTGCGATGACATGTTGGCCAGTATGCCCTGACTCCACCTCGTCGCGGTGACAGTATCCACCCGCAGCGACTGCCGAGCCGTTGCGCCACAAGGCGTTACAGGTGCAACAATTTGCTCATGCACACCGTTCTTTCCATCCAGTCAGCTGTTGCCTATGGGCACGCCGGAAATTCTTCGGCTGTCTTTCCCATGCAGCGATCCGGCGTCAACGTGTGGCCTGTGTATACCGTGAACTTCTCGAATCACACCGGCTACGACACGTGGCGGGGCCCGATGATTGCGGCCAGCGACGTGGCCGATGTCATTCGAGGGGTGGACGAGCGAGGCGTGCTGCCCAACGTCGAGGCCGTGTTGTCCGGGTACCAGGGCTCGGCCGACGTGGGCCAGGTCATCCTCGACACGGTGGCGCTCGTGAAGGAGCGCAACCCAAACGCGCTCTTCTGCGCAGATCCCGTGATGGGCGATGTTGGCCGGGGATTCTACGCGCGGCCGGGCATACCCGAGTTCATGAAGGAGCACGTGGTGGGTGCCGCCGACATCCTGACGCCCAATCTCTTCGAGTTGCAGTACCTCACCGGACGGACAACCAAGACGCTCGGAGATGTTCTGGAGGCTGCAGAAGAACTGCGGGACCGCGGCCCGCGGATCGTTCTCGTCACATCAGTGGTGGCAGAGGACATGGTTCCGGATCCCATGCGCATGCTCGCCATCGGCGAGGATGGGGCGTGGGTGGTGGAGACGCCGTTGTTGGAGCGTCAGTTCACGGGCTCGGGGGATCTCACCACTGCGATGTTCCTGACACACTGGCTCAAGACGGGGGATCTCGCCCACACACTTTCGGCCACTGCCTCCATCGTCTACTCGATACTGGAGGAGACCAGCGCGTCCGGGGAGCAGGAGCTGCAGCTCGTGGCGGCCCAGGACAACGTCGTGGCGCCGAAACACTCGTTCCGGGCGACTCGGTTGTCCTAGACGCGGACGATTCAGTCTTCCGTGGGTGAGCCCCAGAAGATGCTGATATTGGCTCCCAATGCATTGAGCCGCTGCGGCAGGTCTTCGTAGCCCCGGTTGATGACGTACACGTCGTGGAGGTTCGTGACGCCCCGGGCTGCCATGGCGGCAAGCATCAGACACACGGAGGGCCGCAGCGCCGGCGGGCACACCATGTCGCGTCCACGCCAGCGTGTCGGACCGATGATCAGCAGGCGATGAGCATCCATCAGCTGCACGTTGGCGCCCAGATCCGAGAGTTGTTTGAGGTGAATGGCCCGGTTGTCATACACCCAGTCGT
>CBDTVQ010000032.1:0-11697 GCA_965364045.1 uncultured Tessaracoccus sp.
GGACCCGCCGGAGCGGCCCTGCCCGGCGGAGGAACCGTTGCGTCCGTCGGAGCCAGCCGAGTGGCCCTGCCCGGAGGAGGAACCATTGCGGCCACCGGAGCCACCGCGTGAACGGTTGCGGCCACCGGAGTTGCCACCTGCCGAGGGGCGACGGGGTCCCTGGTCCTGCTTGGGCTGCACACCGGACTTCTCCGCGGCCTCGGCCGGCGAGAGGAAGATGCGCTGGCCCGGAGCCAACGACGTCAGGATGTCGGCACCAGAGGTGGCGACGGTGGAGGTGGCGTTGATCTTCGCCTGACGCAGAAGCGTGCGGACCTCGTTGCGTTGGGACGGCAGTTCCATGGTCACGACGGTGCCCGCATTGCCTGCACGAGCCGTGCGACCGGAGCGGTGCAGGTACGCCTTGTGCTCGGTGGGCGGATCGGCGTGCACCACCAGTGCCACGTCGTCGACGTGGATACCGCGGGCCGCGATGTCGGTGGCCACGAGAGTGGAGACCTTGCCGGAATGGAACGCGTCCATGTTCCGGGTGCGGGCGTTCTGGCTGAGGTTGCCGTGCAGGTCCACCGTCGGGATACCGAGGCCGATGAGCTGCTTGGCGAGCTTCTTCGCGCCATGCTTGGTGCGGGTGAAGATGATGGTGTGGCCGGGGGCCGCTGCGAGATCGGCGAGCACTGCCGTGCGGCTGTCGGTGTCGACGCGCAGCACGTGGTGATCCATCTCGGTGATGGGGGAAAGCTCGGAATCGGCCTCGTGGACCACGGGGGAGTGCAGGAACTGCTTGACGAGCGTGTTCACACCGGCGTCAAGAGTGGCGGAGAACAGCATGCGCTGGCCGTCGGGGGCGGTGGCCTGCAAGATCTTGCGGACGTTGGGCAGGAAGCCCATGTCTGCCATGTGATCGGCCTCGTCAATGACGGTGATGCGCACCTGGGACAGGTCAACGAGGCGTTGGCCCATGAGGTCCAGGAGGCGGCCGGGGCAGGCGATGACAACGTCGACGCCAGCGCCAATGGCACGGGCCTGCGGGTTCTGGTTGACGCCACCGAAGACGACGGCACTGTTGAGGCCGGCAACCTTTTCCAGCGGAACCAGGGATTCGTGCAGCTGCAGGGCCAGTTCGCGCGTCGGCGCCAGGATCAGAGCGCGGGGCTTTTTGGCCTGGCGGCGACCGGAGGCGCGCAGCTGCTGCACGAGCGGCAGCAGGAATGCGAACGACTTGCCGGAGCCGGTGCGGCCACGGCCGAGGACGTCGCGTCCGGCGAGGGAATCGGGGAGAGTAGACGCCTGGATGGGCGTCGGGGTGGTGATGCCGCGTGCGTTGAGGGCAGCGACGAGGTCAGCGGACACGCCGAGGCGTGCGAAATCTGAAGACAAGAAAGGAAACCAATCGGGAGTGAGTCTCACCGGCGTAAAAGCTAGTAACAGCATCCACGGCGTCCGAGCAACAATTAATTGTTGCTGCGCCAAGCGGCCCGAGGTAAGACTGAGCGGGCCGACGAAGAGGAGACTACCACCGGCTTGGGCTTCGACAAGAATCGTGGTGGGTGGAGCCACACGCAGCAGTAAGCCACCGCTGTGGGAGAACGCCACTGCTGCCCTGGAAAAGCGCGCAACGCCAATCGGATGTCTCCATGCCTGTGACACATCGTGGGCGTTGCACAACCCGGTTGGCGTTCTGCGTTCGGGTTGGCGTTCCAGTGCAGCTTGCGGGGTCAGGGTCGGGAAGCGCGACCCAGGATGTGGGGCACGAGGGTCCCGCCGATCCCGCCCGGATGCTCAGGCGTCCGCACCGCTTCCACGACGAACCCTCCGGAGCGCAGTGCCATCAGGGTGTCGACGCTCAGATGGCAGCCACCGGCCACCAACGGCCACACCGTGGCGTCGGCTGCTTTCTGGAAGCGGGCGATCCCCGGCCGCTTCGAGGCACAGTGCTCAAGGAATACCAGCGTTCCTCCGGGGCGCACCACGCGCCAGAGCTCGGCGACGGCGGCCCGCGCATCGGGGACGGAACACAGCACCATGCACAGCACGGCGGCGTCGACGCTCCCATCCTCCAAGGGAAGTGCGTCACCGGTCCCGCCGGTCACGGTGACGTCCACGGTTGCCTTCTCAGCCGCACCCAGGGCGAGGGCGCGAAGATGCGGTTCAGGCTCCACCGCATGAACGGTGGACACCGAGTCCGGATAGTGCTTGAAGTTCATGCCGTTGCCGCAGCCAACCTCGACGACGTCGCCACTGAGTTCGGCGAGCAGTTCGTCCCGCAGCTCGGCGAGACCTCCGGCGTCCATACGCGGGACCAAGGCGGCATACATGCGTGCGAAGAGTGGACGGGGAAGATCCGCCCCGGCTTCGTGTGGCTCAGCCGTCATGGCGCCCCCGTCCCCCCCAGAGGTATTTCTGGTACGGCTCCGATCATATGAGAGGTGCGCGACGCAGCGTCGACATTGCTGCATGCAGCAGTGCGATGGGAGACACCGCCACGGACCCGACAACGGTGCCGATCTCGTATCGCAGGCTGCTGTCAGGGTGGGGGCTGCCGTTGCGACGTGCGCGCAGCGAACTGAGGGGGATACCGAAGGCGTTGCCCCACATCATCACTCTGGTGGCGCCCAGGATGGCGAGAGCATCCTCTTCGCCGTGGAGCTCGACCAGTCTCTCCCAGACTGCATGTTCGGGGTGTGCCCGGGAGTCGGCGTAGTGCTGGGCGAACGCGATGGCCGCCAACTCATCGTCCGGGGCGCCGTCGGTGATTCCTCCGAGCAACTGGCGCACCTCGTCTGCCTCCATCCCGACATCGAGGGCAAACTTGGTGTGCGCATGGGCGCACAGGGCGCAGCCATTGACTTCGGTCACGGCCAGCATGATGCGTTCGGCGAAATGCTTTCCGCGGGACTCCTGGAGCCGTCGCAGGTGGGGGATCGAGCGCGCCGCGTCGCGTGTGATCGTGTAGATCTCACGGACGGTGTAGTGCTTGTTGGCCCTCATCAGGAGCGGGTCGCCGGGACTGCTGCTCGCCGATGGTGACGGGATGTTCGGGCGTGACTGTGGGGAGAGAACGGTGGCCTCCGGGGTGTTCGACGGTGAAGTTGCTTCACCTCAGTATACCCCCATGGGTATTACTCGGACTTCTTGTGAGAAAGGTTGACCCTCACACGGTGTCAGGATTCAGAGTGATGTCATGTTGATCGGAGATTTCGCCAGACTCGGGCAGGTATCAGTGCGGATGCTGCGCCACTATGACCAGATCGGGCTGCTCAGCCCGGCCAGCGTACGACCAGTGGAACAGCTACCGCTCGTACGCGCCCGAGCAGCTGCAGGTTCTCAACCGCATCGTTGCCCTGAAGGATCTTGGCCTGAGCCTCGAACAAGTGGGCCTCATCGTGTCCCACCGGGTTTCGATCGAGGAACTGAGAGGCATGCTGCGGCTCTGCCAGGCAAAGGTGGAGGAGGAGATGCGCGTCGCAGGCAGGCTGGCGGCGGTCGAGTCGAGGCTTCGAATGATTGAGAGGGAGAGCACCATGTCAGGAGATTACGTACTCAAGAACGTCGACGGAGTGCGCCTTGCGGCCTACACCGGCACTCTCGATCCCGAGACCATGGCGCAGCACATCGGCCCCATGTTCGATTGGGCCATGGAGGCGTTGTCGGCCATCCACGCTTCGCCCACCACACCCATTGCCATGTACGAGGAATCCGACGGCGGCATGGACGTCGTCGTCGGATTCGCCCACGGGGGGAAAGCACCCGAGGGGATGGAGATCGTCGAGGTGCCTGAGGGCATGGCGGTGTGCGGCGTGCACCTGGGATCAATGGACCGGATCGAGGAGTCGTGGCAGGCGCTGCACCGCTGGATCGTCGAGAACGGCCACGAGTTTGACGGAGCGTGTCGTGAACTCTACGTCCGGTCTGATTCCGAGGACCAGGAGGACTGGGTGACAGAGCTGCAGCAGCCGGTTCGCTCGCGCCAGTGAGGCATTTGGATCGCGACGCCAACCCAAAATGCGAAGGCCTGGGATACATCGTTGGCATCGGCATTTTGGATTGGCGTCGCGTAGTTGGGTTGGCGATGCCGAGTGGCAGGTCAGTAGTGCCGGGAAAGGGCCTTGGCCACGCGGTTGAACCGATTCTCATCCAGCACGGCGCCGATGCGACGGACGCTGCCCGGATCAATGCGAATGATGCGGTTCAACCGCACCTCGCTGGGGCGGCCCTGCGAATCCCAACCGCCAGAACCGATGTCCTCCCAGTAGCGGCCGGCGCGAGCCTCCTGAGCGGCGTCGACGTCGTGGTCCTGGGACGTGACCTGCAGTGCGAGCAGCCACCGGCCGTCGCGCCCGATGATCAGAACGGGTCGGTCCTTGCCCTGGGAGAAGTCCTCCTCATAGGGGACCCACGTCCACACGACTTCGCCCGGATCAGCGATGTCGTCGTTGAAGGGGGCGTAGCTGATGTGCGGGTGGCCGGTGAAGTCGCCGGGATACCCCTGTGAGGTGGGTTGGCGGGGCGTGGGTTCGCGGCGTCGACGGCTTGACTGCTTCGTCGTCCTGGATGTGGCCTTGATCACCTCGCGCAGCAGTCGCATGCCGGCGTTGACGATGGAGTTGTTGGATCGCATGTGGCTCCTCAGCGATAGCGGGGCAGACGCCCGTAGACGATCCGCTCGGGGCGGCGGTAGGGATTGTGGCCCACGGCGCGGAAGGAGGCGAATGCTCCGAAGAAGCGCGTCAGGGGCGGAGTGAAGAGCAGCACTGTGCCCACGAGTGCCAGGGCAACGGCGATCAGGCCGGTCCAGTCGAACAGTGCGGTGAAGCCGCCCGTCAGGACCAGCGCCACGAGTCCCGCCCACCTGGACCAGCGATGACCGTTCCAGGCCTGCACTCCAGCGACGCCGCAGGCGCCTGCCACGAGGGCGGCGAAGATTGCCAGGACCCCTTCGAGGGTGAGCGCCAACCACTTGCCCGGTTCGGGATCCACCCATTCGATGAGGCGGGCCGAGCTGGCGTAGGTCTCAGGATTCGCCGCAGCCCACCAGTGGAGTCCATAGGCGACGGCGACGCCTGCCGCTGCAAGGGTCAGCGACACGAGCGACACCAGGGCGAGCGCCGGTCGTGGGGGCTCGCCGGTGCGGGCGCTCGTCGGAAGCTCGTTGTTGAGAACGGGCAAGGGTGGCAGCGTCGCGATCGGTTGGGGATCGTCAGTAAGTCTCGTGGCGTGGTCAGTCATGTCACCTCCGGCAGCCAAGGGTAGCCGTAGGAGGGATGGGGCGCAGCCACTGTCCTGTGGCATGGAGTTCTGGGCATCTCGTGGTTGTCCTGACCACGAACAGACCGAATCTCCATGCTGGGGGACAGACCGCAGATCAGGTCAGCCGTTTCCGCGCCAGTTCTGCGAGAAGGAGGGCGCCGTCGCCCACAACTGAGTCGTCGAAGCGGGCGTAGGCGGAGTGATTGAAGGGCGCCGTCCTCGGGTCCAGGTCTGCGGGGCACGCCGACAGGCCGATGAAGCAGCCCGGCACCTCTTCCAGGATGCGCGAGAAGTCCTCGGCGCCGGCCAGTGGTGCCTCCCACCGGCTGTGTCGATCCTCGCCGAACAGTTCGATGGCCGTTGCGGCCACCAGGTCTGCGTGCTCCGCGTCGTTGATCGTGACGGGGTACTGCTCCAGCAGGTCGTAGTGGGATGTCACGCCATGGGCGGCGGCGATGCCCTCCACCATCTTCGGCAGCTCGGACAACAACTTGGTGTGGGCAGCGTCGGAGAAGGTGCGAAGGGTGGCCTCAAATCGGCCCTCCTCCGGGATCACGTTCGCGATGGTGCCCGCGTGCAGCAGGCCCACGGTGACGACGACCGGATCGAAGATGTCGAAGCCGCGGGTGACCAGCGAGTGGGTGCCGGTGACCATCTCGGCCAGGGCTGGGACGGGGTCCTTGGCCAGGTGGGGTGCCGAGCCGTGGCCTCCGTGGCCGACCACCCTGACTCGCGCCACGTCGGAGGACGCCATGATGGGCCCCGGCTTGGTGGAGAACGTGCCAAGGGGGTCCAGCGATGACCAGACGTGGATGGCGTAAGCAGCCTTGGGTCGTGTACCGGCGATGTCCAGCAGGCCCTCCTCCAGCATGTATCTGCAGCCGTCCACACCCTCTTCGCCGGGCTGGAACATGAAGATGACGTCCCCGGCCAGCTCGTCACGGATTTCGCACAGCGCACGCGCGGCGCCCACCAGCAGGCTCATGTGGAGGTCATGTCCGCAGGCGTGCATGTTGCCGTTGGTGGAGGCATAGTCCAGGCCGGTCAGCTCTTCGACGGGCAGTGCGTCCATGTCTCCGCGGAGCAGGACAACGTCGCGTTCACCATCGGTCTGCTTCCTGCCGCGCAGGATGCCGCTGATGCAGCTCAGGGTCTTCCCGATTGTGATCTCGAGCGGCAGACCGTCGAGGGCCTCCAGAATGCGTGCCTGGGTCTGCGGCAGGTCGAGGCCCACCTCGGGAATCTGGTGGAGGTCGCGACGCAGGGTCACGAGTTCGGCGTCGATACCTGCAAGGAAGTCCTGTGTGCTCACGTGCACCAGTCTGGCATGACGGCCCGCCACACTCCGGACGACGCAACGCCTGCCGAATTGCGCGTCGCCTGTCCGAAGAGAACTCGCCAGCGATACATCGTTGGCTACGAGCATTCCGGTTGGTGCCGCGCACAGCGAAGGGGCCCGCACCCATGTGTGGATGCAGGCCCCTTCGGCGTTGGTGCTACGAGGTCAGCCGACCATCGAGCCCGTCTTGAGGAAACGGACGTGCCAGCTGAGCGCCGACTCGAGATCATGCGGGGTGTGGAGGCCGTTGGCCACCCTCTCCGCCAACTTCACGTAGTCGCGCAGCGGCTCCTTGAAGTCCGGGTGCGCACAGTTCTCGATGATCAACTTGGCGCGCTGGCGGGGAGCCAGGCCACGCAGATCAGCCAGGCCCTGTTCCGTGATGATCACCGAGACGTCGTGCTCGGTGTGGTCGACGTGGTTGACCATGGGCACAATGCAGGAGATGGCCCCGCCCTTGGCCGTCGACGGCGTCACGAAGCTGGAGAAGTAGCCATTGCGGGTGAAGTCCCCGGAGCCGCCGATGCCATTCTGCATCCGCGAGCCCATCACGTGGGTGGAGTTCACGTTGCCGTAGATGTCGGCCTCGATCATGCCGTTGCACGCGATGACACCCATGCGTCGGATGGCCTCGGGGTGGTTCGAGACGTCCTGGGGGCGCAAAATGATCTTCTTGCGGTAGTCCTTGGCCTTCTCGTTCATGCGCTCGGCAGCCGTGGGGCTCAGGGAGAACGCCGTGGCGGAGCACACGCTCATCTTCCCGGAGTCCAGCAGGTCCACCATGCCGTCCTGGATGACCTCGGTGTAGGACGTCATGTTCTCGAACGGTCCATGAAGCAGACCGGCCAGCACGGCGTTGGCAATGTTGCCCACACCGGACTGCATCGGCAGGAGGTTCTCCGGCATGCGGCCCTGCTTCACCTCGTTGCCGAGGAAGTCCAGCAGGTGTCCGGCGATGGCCTTCGAATCGTGATCGAGCGGCTTGAACGGGGTGTTGCGGTCCGGGCTGTCCGTCTCGATGATCGCGATGATCTTGTCCGCGTCAACCTTCAGGGTCTGTTGGCCGATGCGGTCCGACGGGGTCAGGATGGGCAACGGCACCCGGTTCGGGGGCAGCGCGCCGATGGGGTAGTAGATGTCGTGCATCCCGCGGAGTTCCTCGGACTGCCACGAGTTGACCTCGAGGATGACCTTGTCCGCATAGTCCAGGTATGTGCGGTTCATGCCCACTGATGAGCTCGGCACGAGCTCGCCGTCCTCGGTGATGGCCGTGACCTCGATGACGGCGACGTCCATCCGGCCAAGGAACCCCTGGGAAACCTGTGGTCCCACGTGGGAGAGGTGGATGTCCGAGTAGTAGCTGATGCCCTTGTTGATGGCTGCACGCATGTCAGGATCGGACTGGTAGGGCGTGCGGAAGTTGATTCCGCCGGTGCGGGCGAGCGCGCCGTCGAGTTCCGGTGCCGTGGAGGCGCCGGTCAGGACGTTGATCTTGAACTCTTCGCCGTTGTTGTGGTGTGCGTCAATGCGCGCGGCTAGCGCCTCCGGAAAGTCCTTGGGGTAGCCCGCCCCTGTGAAGCCCGAGAACCCCACGTTCCAGCCATTCCTGACGAGAGCAGCCGCGTCCGGTGCCGACATGACCTTGGAACGCAGAGCTTCGTTGTGAATGCGACCCGACATCTTTCCTCCTTGGAAGATTTCAATACGGGCACAAGGCTATCGGTTCAATGCGGCACAGGGGGATGAGCCCCCGACAACTGCTCAGCGCACCAGTGCGAACGCGGTGACGGCATCGAGTCTGGGGAAATCGATGGCGACGTCCGCTTCTGCCGCGGTGACCGGCTTTGCGCAGTAGGCAATGCCGAGGCCCGCCGAGGCCAGCATCGCAAGATCATTCGCGCCGTCGCCCACCGCCACGGTCAGGAGGGGATCCACGCCGTGCTCGGCTGCAAAGCGGGCAAGGTCCCGGGACTTCTGGTCCCGGTCGACGATCGGCCCCACCACCTTCCCGGTCAGCCGCTCCACGCCGTCGACGACTTGGGTGCCGAGATCGTTGGCGTTCCAGAAGTCCAGCCCATGACGCTCAGCCATCGGGCCAACCAATTGACTGAACCCGCCCGAGGTCACCCCGACGAGGGTGCCCGCGGCATGGGCGACCTGAACCAGGGCTTCGGCGCCGGGGGACAGAGTCATGCGGGGACCCACCTCAGCCATGACACTCAGCGGGAGGCCGGCAAGCGTCGAGACACGCTCCCTGAGGGACTCGGCGAAATCGAGCTCACCGCGCATGGCGCGCTCCGTGATGGCTGCGACAGTGTCGCCGGCACCTGCGTAGCCCGCAAGCAGGTCAACGGCTTCGGTGGTGGTGAAGGTGGAGTCCACGTCGAGGAGGATGAGCCCGGCCGGAGATGTCGCGAGGGGGCCGGTGATGACGGCGACGGCGGCCTCACCGGCTGCCGCCCGGAGTCCCTGTCGCAACGCCTCCGGGCTGTCGTGCTCGAACAGGACGCTGACAACATGACCATAGTCAGTGGTCTGTTCCAGCCGCTGGTCCCGCGACGGCAGGAGAGCCAGAAAGCGCTCCGGGATGGGCGCAGGGGAGACGGATACGACGCGGATCTGCATGTGCGGAAGGCTATCGGCCCAACGCGAAAGTGGTTCACCAACATCTGGGCTGGACTGCCCACCCAAATGTTGATGAACCTCGATGCCGTATGCGGATCAGCCCTCGGCGCTGCCCAGGATGACGTCGAATTTCTGCTCATTCCCGCCGCGCACCACGGTCAGGCTCAGTTCCTGGCCCACTTCGGCGTTACGGATGAGTGCAACGAGTGACTCCGACGATGTGACGTTCACTTGGTCGACGGCAGTGATGATGTCGCCCACCTGGATTCCGGCCACGGCAGCGCCGGAGCCGGGAACCACTTCAGCCACCTGCGCTCCCAGCATCAGACTCGTGGCGCTGTCGCTGGCGCTGTCGCTGGCGCTCACGCCGAGCTGTGCGTGCTTGGCCGTCCCCGATTCGATCAGCTGATCAGCGATGTAGCGGACCTGGTCTGAGCCGATGGCAAAGCCGAGGCCGATGCTGCCGGATTGAGCGGACGCGCCACTGGAGAGCGTTGCGATGGAACTGGTGATCCCGATGAGTTCCCCGGAGGAGTTCAGAAGGGCACCGCCCGAGTTGCCCGGGTTGATGGCGGCGCTGGTCTGGACGGCCGCAGTCACGACGACGCCGTTGCCCTGGTCTCCCACCGTCGAGGACACTGCAGGCGTTGTCACGGGACGGTTGAGTGCGGAGACGATACCGGTTGTCACGGTGTCCGAGAGGCCCAGCGGGTTGCCGATGGCCATGACCGGCTCTCCCACGACGAGTTTCGAGGAGTCCGCGAACTTCACCGTCTTCAGGTTCGACGGCGGGTCCACGAGGCGGATCACTGCGAGGTCAGTGGACGGATCGGTGCCCACCACCTTGGCGTCGAAGGCCCGGTTTCCCACGACGACACGGATCTGGGCAGCTGCGCCGCCGCCGTCGATGACGTGGTTGTTGGTGACGATGGTGCCGTCGGAGTTCAGAATGACACCGGAGCCCTGTCCACTGCCAGCGTTGCTGGCCACCTGGATGGCCACGACAGCCTCGGACACGGAATCAGCCACCGTTGCCCAGTCAGGGTTGCTGGGGTCTGCCTGCACCACCTGTGTGGTGGCGATGGCTGATGTGGTGTCGTCGTTGCCCAGGAAATAGTCCGCTGACAATGCAGCCCCGCCACCGACGCCGGCTGACAGCAGCGCGACGGCGAGGATCCCAGCCATGCCAGCGCGAGCCTTGGCGGGCCGGGGTGCGAACACCTGGGGCGGACCGTAGTTTGCGTTCGGGCGTGACGTGCCCCACGGATTCGACGGTTCGGCCGGGGGGCCGCCGTTGCCCATCGTCGTCGACCACTGCTGAGGCGGTGCCTGCTGTTGCGTCTGGAACGGCGGCTGTGAGGACTGCGGCGCGTCGAAGTGGGGACGTGGGTCGTGCGAACTCATGGTTTTCCTCCGGGTGCGTTATTGACGTAGCCCAATCAACCTCTCAAAGCTGTGCGTCTGCTGTGGGGGCGCTGAGGGCCCCCTGTGCATCACAGAGTTGTGAGCGTCACCGTGTACTGGCGGTCCTGGACGACCACCTGGGTGTGTCCCAGCCGAACGTTGAGCTCCTTGCGGTAGGGCAGGTGTGAGTTGTAGACGCACCAGAGTTGGCCGCCGGGGGCAAGGACGCGGGCGGCGTCGTCGAACATGGCGAGCGTGTCGGAGGAGTCCTTGGTGGTGCCCTGATGGAACGGGGGATTGGTCACGATGGCGTCGATGCTGCCATCGGCGTAGCCCTCCAGGCCATCGCCCCAGGTGGCTTCCACGACGAGGTTGTTGGCCTCGGCGGTCTCCAGCGTGGACGCGACGGCGGACCATGAGACGTCGCGGGCCAGCACGCGGTGACCCCGGCGGTTCAGGAACGCGCTGATCACGCCGTTTCCGGAACCGAAATCGAGGACGGTGTCTCCCTCCACCTTGAGGTTGGCGAGCAGCAGTCGGGTGCCCGCGTCCACCTTGGTGCCGCTGAACGTGGCGCCGTGGGCCGCGATCGTCAGGCCCAGGTCCTCGTGGTGACGGGCCTTCGGCCAGTCAGACTCAAGATTGTTCGGGCCGAAGGCTCTCAGCAGACGGCTCTTGCGGCGGCCGAGGCTGGCGGAGACGGCCACGAAATGCTTCTGCAGCACCTCGTTCATGGTCAGGTTCATGTGCTTGACGCGGCCGCCTGCAAGGAAGGTGACGTCGTCGGCGCCCTGTACTGCGGCTGCCTGCTCATCCAGCGCAGCCAGCGACTTGGGGAGGTGCGCCCACACCAGGCCGACGCCCCCGAGGTCTGAGGGGTGCTCCACCAGAAGGCTGGGGTCCACGAGCTGTGCGTCGCGCCAGTCGTCGCACCAGACGCGGACGTCGTCGCTGCGCTCCAGGGCGTGTTCGACGAGTGCCGGGGCGTCGATGATGGCGACTGCTCCAGCCTGTTCGGGGGTCTCTTCGAGAATCAGTTCGTCAATCGCGTCCATGGCGACGATGGTCCCACACCGCGTTGT
>CBDTVQ010000033.1:0-11628 GCA_965364045.1 uncultured Tessaracoccus sp.
CCCATTGGGGCCAAGAAAGCCAAAGATCTCGCCGCGGTGGATCGTCAGATCGAGGTCCACGAGGGCAGGAAAACTGCCATAGCTCTTGGAGAGGCCCTCCGTACGGATGGCTGGTTGGTCGCTCATTGCTCGAGTCCTTCCTCGGTGTTCAGACTTGCTTCGTAGGCTGCGGCCGCGTCGTCGGTGAACAGTCCGTGGGAGAACAGCTCGAGATAGGCGCTCACGTAGTCGGCCATGCCGGGTTCGGCCTGCAGGTCCGTGGCTCCGACGTCGACACCGAGCAGACGTGTCGCATGTCGGCCCAGCACCAGAGATCCCAGGGAGAACAAGGACAACATGGCGGCGCGCGTACGAGGTCGGGCTGACGGTTGGATGACGCCCTGCTGCACACCCAGCTCGAGGTACCGATGTGCATCGTCGACCACCATGTCCACGAGGTGATCCATGGCGCCCGAGTTCTCGGCGAGCCTGTGGGCCAGATAGCGGATGGCCTGGCCATTGTTGCTGGAGCGCAGCCCCTGGAGCATGTCGAAGCTGGTGCCCTGGGCCATGGCATCGGTCTTCTGGTCCCGGATGAGTGCGACGACGTGCTCGTCGCACGCCGCCTCCAGTTCAGCCATCGATCCGAAGTGGTGCCGGATCAGCCCCGGCGAAAGTTGTGCTTGTCCCGCAACCGCCCGGGCAGTCAGAGCTGAGGATCCATGCTCAGCCACAAGCGTGATGGCCGCGTCCCGCAGCCTCGCTCGCGCCGTTCTGTCGTCCGCCAAACCTGTACTTTCGTCGACCATGATACGAGCGTATCAAAGATTGTACGGCTGTATACCCCCGCGCTGGATACGTCCGTCCGGCGCGACCTCAGATTTCCTTCCGGCGGAACTTTCTCACTGCCAGGGGTGGGAAGACGAGCAGCACCACGCCGATACCGACCAGCACGGTGACGATGGGGTGCTGCATGGGCCACACCTCAGGGGCCGGCACGTCGCCCAAGTTCCCGAACAGCGTGCGGACCGCCTGCACCAGCGCAGAGATGGGATTCCATTCGGCTATCACCCGCAGCACCGTCGGCAGCGTGTCGCTGGGGACGAAGGCATTGGAGATGAACGTCAGCGGGAACAGGATGATGAACACCGCCTGGTTGAGCGTCTCCGGAGTCTTCACACTGAGGCCGATGAGGATCATCACCCAGCTGAAGGCCCACGCGAAGAACAGCAGCAGCAGGAGACCGAGGATGAAGTAGAGCACGCCCTCCCGAAAGCGCCAACCCACCACAAATCCCGTGATCAGCATCACTGTGATGGAGACGATGTTCAGCATGAAATCGGAGATGGAACGCGCCACCAACACAGCGCTCGGAGCCATGGGCAGGCTCCGGAACCTGTCGATGATGCCGTCCCGGATGTCCTCGGCCATGTAGCTGCCGGAGATGGTGGACCCGAAGATCACCGTCTGGGCGAAGATGCCCGCCATGAGGAACTCGGTGTAGTTGCTGCCCTCCACCTGGATGGCCCCGCCGTAGACCTGACTGAACAGCAGGACGAACATGATGGGCTGAAGAAGCGCGAAGCCGATGACATCAGGGCTGCGTTTGAGCCGTGTCAGGTTGCGCATGGTGATGGCGTGGACGTCGGTGAACCAGTCAGTCACGGCACTGCGGCCATCGTCGGCCGTGAGTAAGTCCTTGGACTGCCGTGTTTCGGTGGTGTTCACTCTGCTGCCTCCAGTTCTTCCTCTTCAGCGCCGTGGCCGGTGAGGGTCAGGAACACGTCGTCAAGGGTCGGGCGCCGGACGCCCGCTTCGTGGATCTGGATCCCCGACTCCTCGATCTCAGCCAGTGCGGAGCGCAGGGCATGGGTGGCGTCCTCCACCTGGATGGTGACGCCCCTGCCGGATATCCCTGCCTGTCCACGGCCGTGCCGCTCAAGGATGTTCGCCGCCCGTGGGGCATCGGACTCGTTCACGAGCGTCAGCTGCACCCGCCGGCCACCCACGGAGGCCTTCAACTCGTCGGCCGTCCCCTCTGCGATGACCTTGCCACGGTCGATGACCGAGATCTGGTCGGCCAACTGATCCGCCTCCTCGAGGTACTGGGTGGTCAACAGGACAGTCGTGCCCTCGGCCGCGCGTTCGCGGATAACGTCCCAGAGACCGAACCTGGCCTGGGGATCAAGACCTGTGGTGGGCTCATCGAGGAATAGCACCGGCGGGTTGATGACGAGTGCACCCGCGAGGTCCACTCGGCGACGCATGCCACCGGAGAAGCCCTTGAGGGGTCGATCTGCGGCTTCGATGAGATCAAAGGCATGGAGCAGCTCATCAGCCCGCTCCCTGGAACGCCGGCTCCCCAAGTGATACAAACGCCCCACCATGAGCAGGTTCTCCCGTGCGGTGAGCCGCTCATCCACCGCCGCGTACTGGCCGGATGCGCCAATGCGACGGCGCACCTCTGCGGGATCCGCGAGCACATTCACGCCGGCCACATGGGCCTCACCGCTGTCCGGGCGCAGCAACGTGCTGAGCACCTTCACGGTGGTGGTCTTGCCGGAGCCGTTGGGTCCGAGAAGCCCTCGCACCGTGCCCTGCTCAATCTCGATGTCCAGACCGTCCAGTGCGTGGACCGGACCGGACTTCGCCCTGTACGTCTTCTTCAGCTGATGCGCCGACACGAATGCCATTGGCCTGTTGTCCCCCTGCCGCCCACGCGGTGCGGGCTGAACAATCGTAGGGGCACCACGGCCTTCAGAAAAGAGCGGCCATGAATGCTTCATGCCGGGTGATCATCCAGCACGGCCGTCACTTGAGGATCTGGCGCAGTCCCACTACGTAGGCAATCTTCGCGACGATCGCGCCCGCGGGACGCAGGAATGAGGGCAGCCACGCCGGCCGAAGGCTCTGTCGCCAGAGAACCAGCGTGCCGGTGGCCACCTGCTCCACGGAAGCTTCAACAAGTCCCGCCACAGGTCCGAACTTCTCCACCACCAACTGGCCGGGATGATCATCCCTGGGTGCGTCTGCCCGAGCCACGAGCATGCGGTCGTTCATGTGGATGGGGCCGATCGAGGTTTCGCCAACGAACCTGAGTCCTTGCCGCATGCTCTCCCCCACTGGCGTCACCCTGGTCAGGGGGATGGCGGCGGAGTGGGCATCCAGGTCAATCAGACGGGACCACACCACATGGGCGGCTTCGGGAACGTGGATCCGGACCTCGAAGGTGTCACTCATCGCTTGTCCTCCAGTGCATGTGGTTGGGCCGCAGCCACAGAGCGGGCTGCCGCAGCACCACTGGCCATGGCCCCCTGGATGGAGGCCTCCCCTGTGTCCCCGGCCACAACAATGCCGGCCCGATCGCTCGTCAGAGGTGTACTCCCGGGTGCGATGTTGGGCAGTGCGTCCTGGATGTCGTGGCGGATCAGGAGCCGCCAATCAGGGTTGACGACACCCAAAATGTCTGCGCCCTGAGTTCTGGCTTCGTCATCCGTCAGTCCGTGTTCGCCGACTGCTGTGACCTGCACCAGGTGCTGCCCGGCCGGGGCATAGGACGGACAGACATTGGACACCACGGAGGTGTTGGTGATGACCGCGCCGTCGCGGATGTCTACGAACAGGAACTCGCTGTCGCTGGGGCGCATTTCCGTGGCGAACCACCACGTGGTGATGGAGTGCATCGCGGGCTCCCCCTGCCCAAGCAGTTCAGCGGTCGTGCGGGGGCCAGCAGCGAGGATGATCTGACCGGAGGCGTGGCGTTCCCCACTGGCAGTGACGGCCACCCACTGGTCCCCGTCAACCTCCAGCGCGACAACCTCGGTGTCGTAGCTGATCCTGTCCCGCAGGGGCTCGGACAACTGGTGGGCGATCGCGGCCATGCCCTGCGCCGGCAACGACGGCGACCCCTTGGCGAAGTACAGCGCGAGCTGCCGCGCGAACGGGGCGGAGACGCCGAGGCGCCCGTCCCCCACCACGCCCTGGAAGAAGCTGTTGATGACGCGACGCAGCTGCGTGCTGAAACCCGCCGTCTCCAGGCTCGCCGCCAGCGTCAGGGTGTCGTCCCTGGAGAGCTGGAGCCACTTGTAGGCAGCCTTCAGGTCACTGATGGAGACTGTGCCGCGAAGCAGCCCCAGAATGCGGGCGGGGTGATGGCTCGGATCGGCCAGCACCTCCACACCACTTCCGTCACGCACGGCGACTCCGCGCCCCCAGGAGTGCAGGTCGAGAGCCTTGAGATCCAGCGCCTTCCTGGCTTCGGGATATCCGGGGTTCAGGAGCTGAAATCCCCTGTCACAGCGGAACCCGTCCACGACGTCGGTGGCGACCCGCCCACCGGGCCGCGATGACGCCTCCAGCACCGCGACGTCGAATCCCTGTTCCGTCAGCAGGCCTGCAGCCCGCAGACCGGCGAGTCCTGCTCCGATGACCAGTGCGTGCATGCTGCGGGCTCCATTCCTTGACGGTAAAAGCGATTCAGGCCTTTTCGGCTCTGATCTGTTCATGGTGGCGTACCACCTCGGCCACGATGAAGTTCAGGAACTTCTCGGCCAGTTCGGGATCCAGTTGTGCGTCGATGGCCAGCGCCCGCAGTCGCTGGATCTGCGCTGCCTCCCGTGCGGGATCCGCAGGTGGCAAACCAGCCGCCGCTTTCAGGACACCCACCTGCTGGGTGACCTTGAAGCGCTCGGCCAGCAGGTGCACGAGTGCGGAGTCCATGTTGTCGATGCTGCCGCGGAGATGCTCCAGCTCGGCGCGTGCCTGTTGCGCGTCCATGTCAGTGGAGGATCAGGTCGATGCGCTGGAAGGACTTGATGTCGGTGTAGCCGGTCAGTGCCATGGCCTTGCGCAGTCCGCCGGCCAGGTTCATCGTGCCGTCCGGCAGATGGGACGGGCCGTTGACCACTTCCTCCAAGGAGCCCACCTGATCGAAGAAGACACGCTCTCCGCGCGGCAACGTTGCATGCCAGGCCTCTGGGCCCCAGTGCCAGCCACGGCCGGGTGCCTCTGTGGCGCGGGCCAGCGGCGAGCCCACCATCACGGCGTCCGCCCCGCAGGCGATGGCCTTCGCGACGTCCCCGGAGCGCCCGACGGCGCCGTCGGCAATGAGATGGACGTAGCGGCCACCCGATTCCTCAAGGTAGTCGCGACGAGCCTCGGCCACGTCCGTGACGGCCGACGCCATCGGCACCTCAATGCCCAACACGGAGGCTGTGGTGTGCGCGGCGCCACCGCCGAAGCCGACGAGGACGCCTGCAGCACCGGCGCGCATCAGGTGCAGCGCGGTGCGGTAGGTGGCGCAGCCACCCACGATCACGGGGGTCTCGAAGCGATAAATGAATTCCTTCAGGTTCAGCGTGGACTCGGCGTCATCGACGTGCTCAGCGGACACTGTGGTGCCACGCACCATGAAGAAATCGAGCGCCGCCTTCTCGATGACGTCGGCGAACTCAAGCGTGTGGCTCGGCGTCAGTGCTCCGGCGACCGGCACGCCCGCGTCGCGGATCTCCTTGAGGCGCTCCGCGATCAGCTCCCCCTTGATGGGCTCAGCGTAGATCTGCTGCATGCGCCTCGTGGCGGTCACCTGGTCCATGGGTTCGGTGAGCTGCTCGTACTGGCTGGAGGGGTCCTCGTAGCGGGTCCACAAGCCCTCGAGGTTCAGCACACCCAGCCCACCGAGTTGTCCCATCCGAATCGCGGTGGCCGGCGACATGACCGAGTCCATGGGCGCCGCGACGATGGGCGTCTCAAAGGTCACCGCGTCGATTTTCCACGAAAGATCCACCTCGTGCTCACTGCGTGTTCGGCGCGTCGGCGCAATGGCGACGTCATCGAAGGAATGGGCACGGGTGGCGCGCTTGCTGCGTCCGAGCTCGTACATGATGCGGTGGTGCTCCTAGCCCGGGCGCTCAGTGAGCCCAGTAGTTGGGTGCTTCTGCTGTCAGTTGAATGTCGTGGGGATGGGATTCCCGAAGGCCCGCCGCCGTGATGCGCACGAACCGGCCGCGGTCCTGCAGTTCGGGGACGTCGCGGGCACCGGAGTAGAACATGGACTGTCGGAGCCCCCCCGCCAGTTGGTAGGCCACGGCCGACAGGGGCCCGCGGTAGGCCACCTGTCCTTCGATGCCCTCCGGCACGAGCTTGTCATCCGAAGTGACGTCGCCCTGAAAATACCGGTCCTTGGAGTAGGAGCCCTTGCGGCCCCGTGCCGCCATGGCGCCCATGGAACCCATGCCACGATAGGACTTGAACTGCTTACCGTTGATGAACACCAGCTCTCCGGGACTTTCGTCGCACCCGGCGAGCAGGGACCCGAGCATCACGGTGTTGGCACCAGCGACGATGGCTTTGGCAATGTCACCCGAGTACTGGAGGCCGCCGTCGCCGATCACTGGCACGCCGGCAGGCCTGCAGGCGCGGGCGGCGTCGTGGATGGCGGTCACCTGGGGCACGCCCACCCCGGCCACGATGCGTGTGGTGCAGATGGAGCCGGGCCCCACGCCAACCTTCACGCCGTCAGCACCCGCCTCCACCAGTGCCTTGGCGCCCGCGTAGGTGGCAACGTTTCCGCCGATGATGTCCACGCCCTCAGCGCACGGCTCAGCCTTGAGCCTGCGGATCATGTCCACCACACCCCGGCTGTGGCCGTGCGCGGTGTCGACGATGAGCACGTCCACGCCTTCATGCACCAATGCCATGGCGCGCTCCCACGAGTCGCCGAAGAACCCGATGGCTGCGCCGACCCGCAGTCGCTTGGCATCATCCTTGGCTGCGTTGGGATACTGGTCGGCCTTCACGAAGTCCTTCAGGGTGATGAGCCCCTTGAGCCTGCCTGCCCCGTCGACGATGGGAAGTTTCTCCACCTTGTGCTTGCCCAACAGCATCAGCGCTTCTTCCGATGTGACGCCCTCAGGCGCAGTGACGAGCGGCATCCGCGTCATCACCTCGCCAACCTGGCGCGTGCCGTCGGTTTCGAATCGGAGATCGCGGTTGGTGATGATGCCCACGAGCATGCCATCGGCATCGATGACGGGGACCCCGGAAATACGGTAGCTGGCACACAACTCGTCCACCTCATGCAGCGTGGCGGTGGGGCTGATGACGATGGGTTCAGTGACCATTCCGGACTCAGAGCGCTTCACCTGATCCACCATGTGAGCCTGGTCCTCGATGGAGAGGTTGCGGTGCAGGATGCCGATGCCACCCTCACGTGCCATGGCGATGGCCATGCGCGCCTCGGTGACGGTGTCCATGGCAGCGCTGGCGAGCGGGACGTTCAGCGTGATCCGCCTCGTGAACTGTGTGGCCGTGCATGCTTCCGAGGGAATGACGTCAGACTCGTTGGGCTGGAGGAGGACGTCGTCGAAGGTGAGGCCGAGGGCCTCGAAGGGGCCGGGTACACCGGAACCAGTGAGAGCGGACAAGGTGGGGTGACTCCTGTCGGTCGGACTGGATGAGTCTAGCGGTTCAACGCTGATGCGTCGGATCAGCACATGGCCCGCCACTCCAGATACCGACAGATTCTGCGCAGTGCTGTCCCCCAGCATGGAGTTTCAGGGCACTCGCGGTCAGGACAACCGCCAGTGCCCTGAAACTCCCGCACCGGGGACACCCCTTGGCATGAAGGAGCGAAAAGACCCCGGGGCCGAAGCCCCGGGGTCTGCTCGCTACTGCGTCAGCTGAATCAGCTGATCTCGACTCAGTTGTCGTCGCCTTCCGGCTTCTCCACCACGAGGGTCTCTGTGGTGAGCAGGAGCGCGGCGATCGACGCGGCATTGGCGAGCGCGGAGCGCGTCACCTTGACCGGGTCGATGACACCGTTCTCGACGAGGTTCTGGTACTCGTTGGTCCGGGCGTTGTAGCCATGACCAACCTCCATGTCAGCAACCCTTGTGGTGATGACGTAACCGGCTTCGCCGCCATTTTCGGCGATCCAGCGCAACGGCTCCACCAGCGACTTGCGGACGATGTTGACGCCCGTCTTCTCGTCGCCTGTGAGACCGAGGTCACCATCGAGTGCCTTGCCCGCATGGATGAGGGCCGAGCCGCCACCGGCGACAATGCCCTCTTCGATCGCGGCGCGCGTCGCGGAGACTGCGTCCTCGATGCGGTGCTTCTTCTCCTTGAGCTCCACCTCAGTGGCGGCACCCACCTTGATGACGCAGACGCCCCCGGCGAGCTTCGCAACTCGCTCCTGGAGCTTCTCCTTGTCCCAGTCGGAGTCGGTGCGCTCAATCTCGGCGCGCAGCTGCGCGACGCGACCGGCGACCTCGTCGGAGCCACCAGCACCGTCAACAATGGTCGTGTCGTCCTTGGTGACGAGCACGCGACGGGCGCGGCCCATCACTTCAAGACCCACCTGGTCGAGCTTGAGCCCAACCTCGGGTGCGACGACCTGACCACCGGTGAGGGTGGCGATGTCCTCCAGCATTGCCTTGCGGCGGTCACCGAAGGCCGGAGCCTTGACAGCCACCGAGGTGAAGGTGCCGCGGATCTTGTTGACCACGAGCGTGGACAGCGCTTCGCCGTCGACGTCCTCGGCCACCACGAAGAGGGTGCCCTTGGCTGCGATGACCTTCTCCAGCAGCGGCAGCAGGTCATTCATCGAAGAAATCTTGCCCGAGTGGATGAGGATGTACGGATCGTCCAGGACGGCTTCCATACGCTCGGTGTCGGTCACCATGTACGGGGACAGGTAGCCCTTGTCGAACTGCATGCCCTCGGTGAATTCCAGTTCCGTACCGAAGGTCTGGGACTCGTCGACGGTGATGACGCCGTCCTTGCCCACCTTGTCGAAGGCGTCGGCGATGAGTGCGCCGATCTTCTCGTCACGCGAAGAGATCGTGGCAACCGAAGCCATGTCGTCAGTGGTGTCCACCTGGCGGGAGTTGACGCGGAGCTGCTCAACAACGGCCTCCACGGCCTTGTCGATGCCACGCTTCAGGCCCACCGGGTTGGCGCCGGCAGCGACAGCACGGAGGCCCTCGTGCACGAGTGCCTGGGCCAGGACCGTGGCGGTGGTGGTGCCGTCACCGGCAACATCGTTGGTCTTGATGGCCACTTCCTTGGCCAGCTGGGCGCCCAGATCCTCGTAAGGATCCTCGAGCTCCACCTCCTTGGCGACAGTGACGCCGTCGTTGGTGATGGTGGGTGCGCCCCACTTCTTGTCGAGGACGACGTAGCGGCCCTTGGGGCCGAGCGTCACCTTGACGGTGTTGGCGAGGGTGTCGACGCCACGCTCGAGTGAGCGGCGCGCCTCCTCGTTGAACTGCAGAATCTTTGCCATATGAGACAGCTCCTTACTTGGAGACGACGGCGAGGATGTCGCGGGCATTCAGGAGCAGGTACTCCTGGCCGTCGTACTTGACCTCGGTGCCGCCGTACTTGGAGAAGATGACAACGTCGCCTTCTGCCACGTCCATGGGCACACGCTTGCCGTTGTCATCGGTTCTGCCGGGACCAATGGCCGCAACGCGACCCTCCTGCGGCTTCTCCTTGGCGGTGTCCGGGATGACCAGACCTGAAGCGGTGGTCTGCTCGGCTTCGAGGGGAGCAACGAGGACACGGTCCTCGAGCGGCTTGATCGTGGTTGCCACGTCAAACCCCTTTCTGTAGACGTCCGGCTGAGCCGGTGGATGTTCTGGGTTTGTGGGTAAAGCCACGTGTTCGAGATGTCGTCGCGGTGCATCCGATCACGCTGGCACCCGAGCCATCCGAGTGCCAAGTGCCAAACTACACCTGACTTAGCACTCACTCAACCCGAGTGCCAGCAGCCTAGGTCAAAACCCGGCCCGGGTGAGGGGCGATCGCGGCCTTGACCGGGCAGTCGCGGCTCAAACTGCGGGCGCTCACCCCCTGCGTCGATCCCGAATTTTCGCAACGCAAGAGGCGGGGCCGATGGATGTACCCATCGGCCCCGCCTCCTGACTTGCGTGGGAAGTGCTTACTTCTCCCAGCCCACGTTCTCCACCGGCTGTACGCCGAAGAGATCAAGACCCACGTAAGGTTCGGGGGTCAGGTTGGCCAGGCCCTCCTTGACCGTGAAGATCGACGGACCGTTGTACAGCGGGATGATGCCCCAGCTTTCGGCGAAGATCTCCGCCTCGAGCTTCATGGCTTCAGCCGTCTGCTCCTCGGCATCGTTGATGGACTCCACCTCGTTCTTGATGCGTTCATCCATCTCGGGCGTTCCGGTGCCTGAGAGGTTCAGGCCGCTGTCCGAGCAGTACACCTGGCAGAACCAGGCGGCACCGAACGGGTCGGAGGAAGTAAAGCGCAGGGAGACGATGTCCCAGTTCTTGGTGGTGTAGTCCTCGGCGAAGCTGGAGCCCGGACGGACGTCGATCTTGACGTCGATGCCGACGGCCTTCTGCTGGGCCTGAAGGGCCTTGGCAAGTGCCTCCTGCGTGGGGTCATCGCTGAAGATCGGGTAGGTGACGGAGAACTTTTCGCCATCCTTCTCACGGATGCCGTCCTCGCCCTCAACCCAGCCGGCTTCCTCGAGGAGCGCCTTGGCACCTTCGGCGTCAAACTCGTATCCGGCCTCTCTGAGGGCGTCCGAGTAGCCGGGCTGGAATTCGAAGAGGATGAAGGATCCTGCCGGGGGCTCGGTGTAGTCGAGTCCGTTCCAGGCGATCTGCTTCTGCTGCTCCAGGTCAATGGCCATGAAGAAGGCCTTGCGGACGTTGAGGTCCTCGAACATCGACTTCTCGGAGTCCACCTGGAGCAGGGTGTTGGCCGTCTGCTGGGCGCGGTAGGTGACCACGCCCTCCATGTCGGCGACCTGCGCCAGACGATCCTTGGTGGCGGTGCCCACCATGTCGATTTCGCCATTCTTGAAGGCGTTCATGGAGGCTGCGGCGTCCAGGCCCCTGAACGTCACCTCGTCGAGGAGCGGCTTGTCACCCCACCATTCCGGGTTCGGCTCAAAGGACATGAAGTCGGCGTTGGCGTCGAACTCCTTGATTGTGTACGGACCGGCACCCCACTCAGCCTTCGGCTCGTCAATGAAGGCTTCGTTGAAGATTTCGGGCGTGTTGACGGCCGGGTGCATGACACCGGTGAGGAACGGCATCTCGGGCCAGGCGAATTCACCGTCGAACGTCACGATCGCCGTCTTGGCGGTGTCACCCTGCTCAACGGAGACGATCTCCTTGTAGCCGTCCGTGGCGTTCGGGTTGTAGCCCTCCTCCGAGGACTTGTTGGCCTTCCACGTGGCGTCGATGGCCGTCCAGTCCATGTCCGTGCCGTCATTCCAGTGCGCCTCGTCCGTGAAGGTGAAGGTGATCTGGGTGTTCCCGTCGACGGTCTCGTACTTCCAATCGTCGAGGTAGGCATCGTTCTTGTACGGGGTGCCGTCCGGCTTCTGCAGCATCATCTGCGGCGTGTACCACGAGGCGAGGCGGGCGGTATCGGCCGTCGCGTCACTGTTGAACGCGTTCAGCTGAGGCGGGACCTCGTTGACGTTGAAGTTGACGACCCCACCCTCCTTGAGGTTTTCCCGCGGCTGCGGGTTGTAGTCCGATGACTCGACACCGGCGGCCTCCTGGGATTCCCCCGGGGTCTGGCCGTCGGTTCCTCCACCCTCGTTGTTGTCGGTCCCACATGCGGACAGTGTCAGTGCAAGGGCCGCGCCCACTGCGACTACTT
>CBDTVQ010000034.1:0-11617 GCA_965364045.1 uncultured Tessaracoccus sp.
TCTCTGGGCGGGCGGTGATCATCAGGGCGCGCGATGGAGCTGAGCTGGGCTCGGCAGTTCATGACTACAGCCATGCCGTCATGGAGTCCCGGCTGGATGCCGGCGATGGACGACGGCTGGGCCCGGACTGGGCGCTGCAGAACGCTGATGACTACAGGGACGTCCTACGCAACGCCGTCCCGGCTGCACTGGTGGCGGCCGGGGTGGATCCGGGAGATGTCGTCGGGATCGGCACGGATTTCACGGCGTGCACCATGGTGCCCGTCACGGCTGATGGGACGCCCCTGAGTGAGCTGGAGCAGTTCACCAACACTCCACACGCCTACGTCAAGCTCTGGAAGCACCACTCGGCGCAGCCGCACGCGGATCGCATCACGGAGTTGGCGCACGCGAGGTCAGAGCCCTGGATCGCCCGGTACGGAGGACTGATCTCCTCGGAGTGGGAGCTCGCCAAGGGGCTGCAACTCTTCGAAGAGGCACCCGAGGTGCACGAGGCAATGGAGCACTGGGTGGAGGCGGCCGACTGGATTGTCTGGCAGCTCTGCGGCACCTACGTCCGCAATGCCTGTACCGCCGGTTACAAGGGGATGTACCAGGACGGGCAGTACCCCAGCGCCGAGTACCTGGAGGCGCTGGCGCCGGGTTTCGGGAACTTCATCACCGACAAGGTGGAGCATCCCATAGCCGATCTTGGCGCCAGGGCGGGCGGCCTCACTGCTGAGGCTGCAGGCTGGACGGGACTTCCGGAAGGGATCGCCGTGGCGGTTGGCAACGTCGACGCGCACGTCACGGCACCGGCTGCCCAGGCCACGGGACCCGGGCAACTGGTGGCCATCATGGGCACGTCCACCTGCCACGTCGTGAGTGGGAAGGAACTGCACGAGGTGCCGGGGATGTGTGGCGTGGTGGACGGCGGCATCATCGCGGGCCGCTGGGGATACGAGGCCGGCCAGTCCGGCGTCGGCGACATCCTCGGCTGGTTCGTCAACAACTGCGTTCCCGGCCCCTACGCGGCGGCCGCCCACGAGGCCGGCATGGGAGTACATGAATACCTGACGTCGCTGGCCGAGAAACAGGAGGTGGGGGAGCATGGGCTCGTCGCGTTGGACTGGCACTCGGGTAACCGATCCGTTCTCGTGGATCACGAGCTCTCGGGCGTCATGATCGGTGCCACGCTCGCGACGAAGCCGGAGGACCAGTACCGCGCGCTCGTGGAGGCCACCGCCTTCGGCACGCGCACCATCGTGGAAGCCTTCACCACCTCGGGCGTGGAGATCACCGAGTTCATCGCCGCGGGGGGTCTGCTGCGCAATTCCTTCCTGATGCAGGTGTACTGCGACGTTCTGGGCATGCCGCTGTCCGTCATCACCTCCGAGCAGGGCCCCGCCCTAGGCGCCGCGATCCATGCGGCGGTCGCCGCAGATCTCTACAGGGACGTCGAGGAGGCCGGGGAGGCCATGGGCAAGCGGCAGCAGAATGCCTACATCCCCAATCCTGAGGCCGTGACGGCCTACGACAGGCTTTTCAAGCTCTACACCGCGGTTCACGACCACTTCGGGCGGGATCATCGCGACATCATGCACACGCTGCGAGCCATGCGACGTGAAGCCCACGAGACAGCAGGAGAGAAGGGATGAGTATCGTGCTGGCGGAACTGTCCGCCGATGTTCAGCAGGCCGTGGCGCGCACCAGGGAACGGGTGGCGCGGCTGCACGCTGAGCTTCCCCGCAACGGCCTGGTGGTGTGGACGGCCGGCAACGTCTCCGAGCGCGTGCCCGGTGCGGAGCTGTTCGTCATCAAGCCCTCAGGTGTGTCCTACGACGAACTGGCTGCTGACGTGATGGTGGTGTGCACCCTCGATGGCAACAAGATCATGGACGGCACCCCGGAGACGCTCAATCCGAGCTCGGACACTGCCGCCCACGCCTACGTCTACCGACACATGGCGCACGTGTCAGGTGTGGTGCACACCCACTCCACCTACGCGACGGCGTGGGCCGCGCGGCGTGAACCGATTCCCTGTGTCCTGACCATGATGGCCGACGAATTCGGGGGCGAGGTGCCCGTCGGCCCCTTCGCGCTCATCGGCGACGATTCGATTGGGCGCGGCATCGTGGAGACGTTGCAGGGCTCCAACAGCCCTGCCGTTCTGATGGCCAATCACGGCCCCTTCACCATCGGCAAGGACGCACTCTCAGCTGTGAAGGCCGCCGTCATGGTGGAGGAGGTGGCACGGACCGTCCACATCTCCCGTCAACTGGGTGAGCCGCACGCCATCCCCGCCTCGGATGTGGCATCCCTTTTTGACCGCTATCAGAACGCCTACGGCCAGCCCGCCGGCCCCGACACGACGAGAGGGACCCGATGAAGAACCCCTACGTGGCCAAGGAGATCTGGTTTCTGACGGGGAGCCAGGATCTCTATGGACCGGAGACGTTGGAGCAGGTGGCCAACCAGTCCAAGGAGGTTGCCGCGCTTCTCGACGGCGCCGGGGCCATCCCGGTGAGCGTTGTCTGGCGCCCGACGCTGAAGGATCGTGACGCCATCCGTGCGGAGATGCTGGCGGCGAATGCGGACGAGAGATGCATCGGCGTCATCTGCTGGATGCACACTTTCTCCCCGGCCAAGATGTGGATCCTCGGCCTGGCCGCGCTGGACAAGCCGATGCTGCACCTCCACACCCAGGCCTCCATGGAGTTGCCATGGGACACCATCGACATGGACTGGATGAACCTCAACCAGTCCGCCCACGGTGATCGGGAGTTCGGCTACATCGCCAGCAGATTGGGCAAGGCACGACGCACCGTCGTGGGCCATGCTTCCGTGCCAGCCGTCCAGGAGAAGGTGGGCACATGGGCGCGCGCAACGGCCGGCTGGGACTGCCTGCACCACCTGAAGCTGGCACGCTTCGGTGACAACATGCGCAACGTCGCCGTCACCGAGGGCGACAAGACCGAGGCGGAGCTGCGGCTGGGAGTCTCGGTCAACACGTGGGGTGTCAATGATTTGGTGGCCGCCGTCGAGGGTGTGGCGGAGGCTGACATTGACGCGCTGGTGGCCTCCTACGAGGAACTCTATGACGTGGTGCCCGAACTCCGCCGGGACGGAGAACGTCACGATGCACTTCGCTACGCGGCGCGACAGGAACTGGGGATGCGCGGCTTCCTCGAAGCCGGGAACTTCGGCGCTTTCACCACCAACTTCGAGGACCTCGGCGGGCTTCGCCAACTACCCGGACTGGCCGTGCAACGCCTCATGGCCCTCGGGTACGGCTTCGGCGCCGAGGGCGACTGGAAGACCGCCATCCTGGTGCGTGCGGCCAAGGTCATGGGCCATGGACTTGCGGGTGGCGCGTCCCTGATGGAGGACTACTGCTACGAAATGACCCCGGGCAGGGAGAAGATCCTCGGCGCACACATGTTGGAGATCTGCCCGTCCCTGACCACGGCGAAGCCGCGGATCGAGATCCACCCGCTGGGCATTGGTGGCAGGGAGGATCCGGTGCGGATGGTGTTCGATGCGGACCCCGGCCCGGCCCTGGTGGTTGCCATGTCAGACATGCGGGAGCGCTTCCGGCTCGTGATGAACCTGGTCGAATGCGTGGAGCCGGATGCGCCGCTGCCAAACCTTCCGGTTGCCCGGGCCGTGTGGATCCCCGAGCCGGACTTCGCCACCTCAGCGGAGTGCTGGCTCACGGCTGGGGCTGCCCATCACACTGTGATGTCCACCTCCACCACGCGCGAGATGTGGGAAGATCTTGCTGCCATGGCGGGTATGGAACTGGCGGTGATCGACGAGGACACCTCGACGAGGGGCTTCGAGCGTGAACTTCGTCTCGAAGCGGTCTGGCACCGTATGACACAGGGCATCTAACCCCTGATGGGCAAGGATGGGCACATGATGGGCAACACGAAGCGTCCCCCGGGAATGATGGCCGTCGCCAAGCACGCGGGCGTCTCCCACCAGACCGTCTCCCGCGTGCTGAACTCGCCGGACAGCGTCCGGCCACAGACGAGGGCACGTGTGCAGGCATCCATTGCTGAGCTGGGTTTCCGTCGCAATCTTGCGGCGAGATCCCTGGTCACGCAACTGAGTGGGCTCGTGGGCATCGTGTGGACGGGCTCGGGATATTTCGGTCCCGGAAGCACGGTCGCGGCCATTGAGGTGGCTGCGCGTGCCGCCGGATATTCGGCCCTCGTGACGGCCGTCAGCGATCAGGATGAGGACGAGCTGGCCGCGGTGTTCGAGGCGTTCCGGGACCGTGGCGTCGAGGGCATCGCCGTCGTGGCCCCCCATCAACACATGGCTGAACACATTCGGGGTGCAGCTGGAGGCGTACCCATGGTGATCGTCGCGGACATGGGTGCTGATCCGGATTTCCACGTGGTGTCCGTGGATCAGGGCCAGGGCGCGGAGATGGCCACGAACCATCTTTTGGAGCAGGGTGCATCGACGGTGACGCACGTGTCCGGGCCGCTGGACTGGTTCGATGCCGTGGCACGGATCGAGGGCCACAAGCGCGCACTCGCCGCGGCAGGGATCGAGCCGCCGCGGGAGTGGGTGGGTGACTGGACCGCGGAACGCGGCTATGAGATTGCCCGCGAGATGTTGGCGACGGACTCGGTGCCATCCGCCATCTTCTGCGGGAATGACATGACGGCCCTCGGGCTGTTGGCCGGGCTGCGTGAGGCTGGTCTGGAAGCACCGACCGACGTGGCCGTGATCGGTTTCGACGACGTCGACGGTGCCGGGTTCTTCTCACCACCATTGACCACCATGCGTCAACCATTCGCGGAACTGGGGGCGCTGTGTCTGGAGGTTCTCCTGAAGGCGATCGCGGGGGAGCCCCCTGCCGTGCACCGCATTGAACCTGAACTGGTGGTGCGCAGCTCCTCCCGCTGATCCCTTTCCTCTGGGAGAGGTGGCACAGTGGGCGGCATGGCCAGATCCATTGTCATCCTCACCGGGGCGGGCATGTCCGCCGAATCCGGAATCGCCACCTTCAGGGACTCCGACGGGCTGTGGGAGAACCACAGACCGGAAGACGTTGCCACTCCCGAGGCATTTGATGCGGACCCTCATCTCGTCCACCGGTTCTACAACGCACGCCGTCGTGAGTTGCTGAATGGAGTGGTCGCGCCCAATGCGGGACACGTTGCGCTGGCCCGGCTGGAACACGAGCTTGATGGCGATCTTCTGCTGGTGACACAGAACATTGACGATCTCCATGAGCGGGCAGGCTCAACGGGGGTCCTTCACATGCACGGTGAGCTGTTGCGTTCCCGCTGCCGTGGGTGCGGGTCCGTGAGCGAGTTTCGGGGCGACGTTGATGACACCACCCGCTGCTCGGTGTGCGGCGAAGATGGGGGGATGCGTCCACATGTGGTGTGGTTTGGTGAGATCCCGCTGGGGATGGAAAGGATCTTCACAGCCCTGGAGCGCTGTGACGTCTTCGCTGCCATCGGCACCAGCGGCAACGTCTATCCGGCGGCCGGTTTCGTGCAGGTGGCGCGGGCGGCGGGAGCCCACACCGTCGAGCTCAACCTGGAGCCGTCGTGGGTCAACACCGATTTCGAGGAGACCCGGCTGGGACCTGCGGGAACGGCCGTCCCGGAGTGGGTTGATGAGGTGCTGGTTTCAGACACAGAGCCACCGGCGTCCCGGTGGAGGCAGCCGTTCTGAACACGAGTCCTGGACGTGTCTTCGGCGGCGAGTCGTGCGGTGTCGGCGCTAGGTCAGGACGGCGCGGCCATCTCGGCGACCATCCGCCGCGACAGAACGCGAATCACCGGCACGAGGGCGAGCCCAATCCCGATGGCGACCACGATCGTCACCCAGACCTGGGACAGGGTCTCGCCGAGCACCGCCACCCGCCAAATCGGGTCGATCATCCAGAAGGTAGGGAACAGCTGCGCGATCCACTGCGGCCAGTCCGGGAAGAGATAGAAGACCACCGGGCCGAACAGCAGAATCCCGCTGCTCTTGACGATGACGAAGAGCATCGCGCCGTCCTTGGCGAGTGCGCCGATCACCAGGCCCAGGAGTGAGGAGAACACCGCACCCAGGAGCACCACCACCAGGACCTGCGGCCAGTTGGCGCCGAGCGCGCTGTTCAGCCAAAGGGTCATGATCGAGACGAGGAACGCCATCAGCGTGCCGAGGGCTGCCTTCGCGGTGAGCACCTCGCACGTCCTGGTGGGTGTGACGAGGATCGCGGTCATGGTTCCTTGGACCCGCTCGTCGACCATCGACGACGCAGGCAGGAATGTGCCGGCGATGAAGAGCGCGTACATCATGAGGATCGGCACCAGGCGCACCTCGATCGGCAGACCCGCGCCGCCGGAGCGGACGAGGTCCACCTGAACGGGCGGCTGGCCCCCGTCGACGGCGCGCACGAGGTCGAGCGTGGTGACGCTGAGGATGAGTCGGTTGGAGGCGTACGACTTGCCGCTGATGTAGAGCTCGAGCGGCGGTTTCTCCCCGGCCCGCACGGCGTCGTCGAACCCTGCGGGGAGCACGAGTCCGGCGTCATAGTCGTTCGCCTCGACCGCTGTGGTGAGCGCCGCGGCGTCGTCCAGGACGGTCAGGTCGATGCCATCCATGTTGCGCAGTGTGGCCGTGATGGCCGAACCGCCGTCGTCCACCACCGCCATCCGGGGAGCCGGCTCGAAGAGCGAGCCGAAGGCCAGTTGGAAGACCGCCGTCAAGACCACGGGCAGCACGAGTGCGTACAGGAGGATCGGCGAGCGCGGGCCGAGCACGAGGTCCTTGCGGAGCACCGCCCAGATTCTCGAGAGGCTCACAGCGACTCCACCTTCCTCTTGAGCACCAGCACACCGATGAAGTAGATGACCACGACCCAGACCAGGGCACCGGCCAGCCCGGGACCGATGTCCGACCAGCCGGCACCGTAGGTGGTCACCTGGTTGAGCCCGTCGATGATCGCGTACGACGGCATGGCTCTGACCCACCCGGCAGCGGTACCGGGGAAGAGCACGGAGAAGGTCGGAACCAGCAGCGGCAGGACGAAGAGCATGGTCAGGAACAGCGTGCCGATGAAATCCTTGCCTGCCGAGCCGCTGATCATGGCGATGCCGGTGAACATCACCGCACCGAGCAGCACCGTGACCAGCAGTGGTCCCCAGGCCGCTGGCGTCATTGCCCCCACCGCGGCCAGGAGAATCAGGGCCTGCCCCCCGGTCAGGATTGTCCCGTAGATCGTTTTGGCGGCCAGGAAATCGCCCACCCGCGCGGGGGTGATCAGCACGGCCGTGACCGTTTTGTTGAGGACCTCGTTCGCGATCAGGGATGAGAGGGCGAATGTCTCGATCATCAGCACGAAGAACGCAAGCATCGGCCGCATCCGGTCCCGCATCGAGGCCTGGTCCCCGGTCCGGTCGGTGCCCAGCACGACGGCATCCTCCGTGACCGGGAGCGGCCGGCCGGAGAGCGTGTAGGCAATCTCCCGCACGAAGCTGGTCATCGCGCCCTGCACCTCGGACGGGACGGCGGCGTCGGTGTAGACAGCGACGGTCGGCTGCTGCCCAGCCGCCGCCGCCTCCACGAAACCGGAAGGGAAGACGATCCCGATGTCGACGGTGACCTTCGTCGTGCCCTCCGGGCGCTCGGAGCCCGCGCCCGAACCGACGAGGGCGATCTCGCCCGTGGTGCTCCGGTAGACGTCGAGCTCGCCCGCGACCGCCGCCTGGAGGTGCTCGGCCGTGTCGATCAGCACGAGGTCGAGTGCCTCGTCTGTGCTCGCTCCGGCCTCGTAGGTCTCGACGAGTTCGTCCATGCCGGTCTGCTGAATCCCGATGGTGAGCGACTCGTCGACGGTGTCGGGTACGAGGTAGAACAGCGCGACGAATAGCGCCAGGCTGATCGCCGACAGCACGATGTACAGCGTGTCGCGGGAGAACTCCCTGAAGTCCTTGCGGACGATCGAGGCGACAATCGCGCCTCGCGAGCGGAGGTTCATCCTGCGAGCCCCCGCCCGGTCAGCTGGATGAAGATCTGGTTGAGGGTGGCCTCTTCAGTGTGGATCGTCAGGAGGTCGGGGGAGGCTGCGAGCTCGGCCAGCCGCGGGGAGCCGTCGAGCGGTAGGACCTCCTCTCGCACGCTGTCGCCGTCGCGCAGCCGGACCTTCACTGAGCGGGTCCCGTAGGTGAGCTTGAGGTTGTCGGCCGTGTCCAGGGCGACGATCTCGCCGTTGTTGATGAATGCGATGCGGTCGGCGAGTTGGTCGGCCTCAAACATGTCGTGCGTGGTCAGCAGGACGGCGACGCCACGTGCTGCCTCCTCCTCGATGGTGGTGCGGATGGCGGCTGAGGTCACCGGGTCCAGTCCGTCCGTGGGCTCGTCGAGGAACAGGACGTCTGGGGTGTTGATGAAGGCGCGGGAGATCATCATCCGTTGGCGCATGCCCTTGGAGAACGTCTTGACGCGGTCCTTGGCACGGTCCGCCAGCCCCACCCGGCGCAGGACCCCGGCGGCGTCCGGGTCCTTGATGCCGTACAACGAGGCGAAGAACTCCAGGTTCTCCGTCGCTGACATGTTCGGGTAGAGGTTCTTCTCCTCGAAGCAGACGCCGATCCGCGCCTGCATCTCAGGGTTGTCGACGCCGACGTCGATGCCGAGCACCGTCGCCCCGCCCCCGCTGGGCTTGAGCTGCCCGGTGAGCATCTTGATCGTCGTCGACTTCCCTGCGCCGTTCGGGCCGAGGAAGCCAAGGATCTCGCCCGGCTGGACGTCAAAGGAGATCCCCTTCACGGCCTCAAGGTCGCCATAGGAGAACCGGAGATCGTGGACGCTGATGGCCGGACCGGTCATGGTGGTGCTCCTTCGTCTCGGCGCACGACCCGGCAGTTCGGCCGCCGGAGGGTGACTGAGCACATCCTTGGGTCTCCTCCAACAATAGGCCGTCAGGTCAGGGAGGTGGCCGATTTCGGTGCGGAACTCTGGTGCGAGTCAGGGTGAGCGGCGGTGTCCTCCGCGGTCCAGGACGACGACGTCCAGGCCGTCTCCGGCGACCACCAACAGGTCCTCACCCGCGTGGGCCTGGAACATCGTCAGGAGCGTTTCCTCGGACCACTCGGGCGCGGCACCATCGGCCCTGACGAGTAGGTCTACGCGCGCCCCCGTGGCACGCGAAAGAGATCGTTGTAGACCGGGTGCGGGGGCGCCGACGAGGAGCACCGACCGCGGGCCAGTGGACTGCTCCGGAAGCGCGACCTCCCGGTCCTCCCTGTACACCGCCCAGTGATACGCGGAGACGGCGGCTGCGGTGACGAGTACTCCGAGGGCGTAGCGCATCGAGCGGACGGTCTCGCCGGATGTCGTGCCCGCGAAGATGTCCTCGAGCAGTACGAACACGGCGACGATGAGCGCCACGACTGCCGCGACGCCGGCGACACCGAACAGGAGCACCAGGTAGATCCTGCGGGTGGGGGATGTCGTTTCCGTGATCGGATCATCGGCCAGCGACTGCTGGATTCGGCCCCAGAAGAGCAACCACACCGGCACATTGACGGCAAGAAGTGTCAGAGCACCGAGCAGCGTGTTCGTCACTGACACCCCCAGGTCCAGGCCGGGGGTGAAGGCCTCGATCACCGCAACGATGACCATTCCGACGCCAGCCGCGGAGGCGAGCAGCCCGATGGCTGAGACCAGATACTCGTACACGCGGCGCACCTCGGTCCGGCTTTCCCGCGTCTCCGCCAGAATCGCGCCGTGGTACCACCAGAGGAGAAGACCGACGACGGTGAACGCGAAGGCACGCGGTGAGTCGGCGAAGTGTTGTTGCGCGCTGAGGGCGAAGGGATCCCCGAGAAGCCAGACCAGCACCTGCCACAGGAGGACGCTGGCGGCCACGAGCGCCGTGAGCAACCCGCCGCCCACTCCGATGGGGAGCACGAACACCAGCCACGGGGTGGTGCGCGGCAGACGCGCCGCGGCCGTCGGCCAGTAACGAACCCACACCAGGGTCCCGGTGACGAGGGTGGCGACGTTCTCCGCCAGGCGCAGGTTCGTCCCGAAGGACAGCTGTCCGGAGCTTTCCAGCAGGAGTGTTTCGAGGCTTGTACTGAGCAGGAGGCCGAGGGCGACGGCGGCCGGTCCGAGCCCGATCAGGGAGCCGAGCAGGAGGTGAGGCCAGCTGCGAGCTTCGCCGAGACGCCGTGCGAGTGTCCAATGGAGAAGCCACAGCGCGCCCCACACCACCAGTTCGGCCAGGGCGCGGCCGTTGAAGTCACCCCGGAGCGCTTTGGAGATGAAGCCCTGGAGCGCAATCATGGCAATGATCAGGGATGTCCATGCGGTCAGCGTGAGATACAGGTTGTAGGCGCTCGCCTCCGCCTCCCGCGGATCCTGCCGGATGGAGCGGCGGGTCCACCACGCGATGAGACATGCCAGCGGCAGTCCGACCAGCGCGAAGGACAGTGGTTGGGCAAGGGTCTCGTCGCCGAAGACGTCGGCACCGAGTGCCCGTCCCAGCAGCTCTGCGACCCCGGTGGCGGCCACCATCGTAAGGGCGAACAGGAGGAGGTACTGGAAGAAACGGCGCACACTGCTTGTCCCGCCGCCGGGGCTTACCCCGCCGCCGGGGCTCGTGGCGTCCCCTCGCCTGCGGAGCGCAAGGACGATGACCACCACGAGTCCGACCGGGATGACCAGGGAGAGTAGGGCGAAGACAGACATCATCGGATCACCATTCACTTGCAATCGTAGGCGGGCCAGGGATCCCCGGTGATGAGCCACGTCTCTGAGTCCCGACGCAGGGTGAAGTCCTCCCGGTGCGTCCATGTGCCGTCAAGGCCTGTGCCCTCTTCGATCTGCAGTTCCACACGGGCGGTGTCCTCGTCCGTCTCGGTCTTCAGCACCGCGATCCGGGAGGTGTCCGACAGGTAGTTCTCGTGCAGGAAATCCCCGCAGTCCAGTGCTGGGTCCAGGTACTCCTCGGCGCCCGCGGCGTCGTCGTCGAACAGTGCGCTCACGTAGAGCTGGACGACACCTTCGGGTGTGGCGGCATCGAGTGCGGGCCGTGTCCGGTCCCTGGACACGACGGCAGCGACGACGGCCAACGCCAGGACGAGGACGGCCACGACCGCCAGAACGATGGTGGGGCGGGCTCTCATGCGGACAGTATCCTCCAGAAGCGTGCGCGTGGGTGGGATGTCGCTCCCCACGGCACAGCGCTGCCGGAATGTGCGAACAGGCGACTGGGTTGTGGAGACGCGCGGCTTTGGTATGAGTGAGGGCAACCACAATCTGGACCGGGTGGTCGCGGCTCACCTTGGGTCTGCCTGCAGCGGCCGGTCGCCAGCTCACCCGGCTTTTGGTTGGCGCGCTTTTGCGCTCTTGTTTTGCTGCACTTGTGTGTTGTGCTCTCCATCCGGTCACTCAAGCGGTTGGCAGGTGGGGCACCAGTAGGTGATGCGCTCACGGCCGGCCCGGGGGTCAGCCACGCTGGTGGCTCCGCCGAGAAAGCCGGAGCGGATGGACGCGCCGCAGCGACGGCATGGCCGGTTCTTGCGCCCGTAGACCCACGTGTTCTCCCCCGGGCGGTTGACGCCGGTGAAGACCCGCAGGTCCACGTGTCGGCTGGCGCGCATGGTCTGGG
>CBDTVQ010000035.1:0-11478 GCA_965364045.1 uncultured Tessaracoccus sp.
CACCCCGACGAGGAACTCTCCGAACACCTGGCCAGCCGCGTCGAGGTGGGCGAGAAGCTGTTGGCGTCCGGCGTACCCACGGCCGTCCTCCAGGCCGCTGTGGTCCTGGGCAACGGATCCATCTCCTTCACCATGCTGAAGCAGTTGGCCGAGCGTCTGCCCGGCGGAGTCGCACCCAAGTGGATCAACAACAAGATCCAGCCCATCGCGGCACGCGACGTCCTGTACTACTTGGTGGCCGCGGCGGACCTGCCGTCAGACATCAACCGCACGTTCGACATCGGAGGGCCCGACGTGCTGACCTACGCCGGCATGATGGATCGCTACGGACAGGCGCTGGGCTTCCGGTCCGGCCCCATGTTCACAGCCCCCGTCACCACCCCTGGACTCGCAGCCCACTGGGTGGGGTTGGTCACAAGCATCGACACCAAGATGGCGAAGCCCTTGGTGGGTAGCCTGCTGCACGACACGGTGGTGCTTGAGCGCGACATCGACGACTACATCCCGCGTCCCCCCGGAGGCCTGATGGGCTTTGATGATGCGGTCCGCGAAGCAGCCAAGGGCCTGCCCTCGAACACTTGGGTCAAGAAGGTCTTCTACACCGCGGGCGCCGTCGGACTCATCGCTGCCAGCGCCGTCATCCGGGGGCTGCGCCGCTGAGTCGAACGTCGGTCACGCCCGGTGGACCCAGAGCGCTGCGGAATCCGGGATTGACCGGAGACGCCGCATCGACTGAGGACGACGTCGCCATACGGCCTTCGGTTCAGCGAGTGCCGCGTGTCGGGTCGATCTGAGGGACGTACAGGGAGCTCCTTGGGTGTGGCGAGACTGCCGGCCCACCGTCGCTGAGTCCACAGTGATCGAAGACCCCAGCTCAGAATCCCGCTCCGCGCGTCAGTCAGAGAGGTCCAGACCTGCGAAGAGATCCTCAGCCGGGGTGTCGCTGGCCGGGAACGGCTGGCCGCCTGCCCACAGGTACGCCTCACCGGCGGACGGCATCTTGCGCATGATGGTGTAGAAGCGCCAGAAGTCCTGCTCCGGATCCACCTGACTGCGGTGGGACAGGAGCGCGTCGGTGCTCTGCTGCAGGAACTCTCCGTACGGCACGACGACGGCTACATCGGCCAGGCTCGGACGGTTGATGTCCGGCTCTGCCCGATTCCCGAACAGGTCCATGCCCTGTTCCTTGGCGAGGCGGGCCGCCTCCTCCCACATGGTGGGGTTGATGGTGTTCCAGACGATCCTTGCAACCTGCCACGGCTCCCCCAGATCCCCCCGATGGGCGCCGACGGCAGCCAGCTGTGCCGCGTACATCGTGACGCGATGCGCCTGGATGTGATCGGGATGCCCGTAGTTGCCGTTGGGGTCGTAGCTGCTGAGGACCTGTGGTCGGCGCGTGCGGATCACCTCAACGAGGTGGTTGGTGGCCTCCAGGAGATCCGCATCCCAGAACGCGTTGTCGGGGGCGTCGTCGGGCGGGATCACGCGACCCGCGTCGTCGGTACTCATCCCGGTGTCGTGATAGGTGCCGGGCCCACCGAGCCACACATGATCCGTGACGCCCATGATCCCCAGGGCGGTGGCGAGTTCCTCAATGCGGTGCGCCCCCAGCTCAGCGGGCGAGAAGTGGGTCCAATCCGGGACCAGGATCTCTCCGCGCTCTCCCAGCGTGCAGGTGACGAGTGTCACCTGGGCACCTGCGGCGACGTAGCGCGACAGGGTGGCCGAGGACTGGCTCGACTCGTCGTCGGGGTGGGCATGAACCATGAGAAGGCGTTTTTGGGCAGTCACATGGGCCAGAATAACCACCCATTCCAGTGCTCACCCACATCGCCGATGCGTCAAATTCGCGATGACCTGTCAAGATTTGCCCATGACCTTTAGTTTGATGGAGCCCTCGGAGCAGGACATGTGGGCTGACGCCGACTGGCCCCTTGGCGCTCATGTACGCTCCGACGGCGTCACTTTCGCCGTGCACGCCCCCGCCGCAACACGTCTGCAGCTCGAGTTCTACCAGGAGGCCGTCGGGGTTGGGGCCGGCGCCACATTCCTCCCGGCCAAGGGCAAGGACGGCGTCTGGCGGGCCAAGATCTCCGGTGTTCTCGTCGGCACCATGTACGCCTACCGCGCATGGGGCAAGAACTGGCCGCATCGCGTTTCCTGGAAGCCGGGATCCGGCGTCGGTTACATCACGGACCGGGACAAGAAGGGCAACCGCTTCAATCCCAACAAGGTTCTCTTCGACCCCTACGCCGTCGAGATCTCGCACACGATGTATTCCGACGCCATTCGTGACCAGGGCGTTGACAACGGCGTGTTCGGTACCGGCGACGACGACTACGACGGCCAGAAGCGCCGCGACGTGGACACGGCACATTACGTCCCCAAGGGCGTCATCATCTCCGACACCACCGCCATGCTTCCCAAGCCACGGATCCCCGCCGAACGCTCCTCGATCTACGAGGCACAGGTGGAGCAGCTCTGCGGGCATCCTTCGGTGATGCGTCTGGGACAACTCCTCAGCGATGAGCCGGGATTCGAGGATGTGCGTGACATCCCGGAGGAGTTCGTGGGCACTTTCAAGGGCGCCGGCATGATGGCGCCGTACCTGAAGGCACTCGGTTTCACATCCCTGGAACTGCTGCCCGTCCATGAGACGAACGCCTCGGAGAGCGGTGAGGACGGCTTCACGAACGCCTGGGGCTACATGACGCTGTCCTTCTTCTCCCCCAATCGCGGGTACTCCTCGGACAAGAGTCTCGGCGGACCCACGCGGGAATTCAAGGAGATGATCAACGCGTTTCATGAGGTGGGCATGGAGGTGTTCCTGGACGTCGTGTACAACCACACGGCAGAGGGCGGCAACTGGGCCAACGACGTGGCCACCACCGGTTTCACAAACCTCGGGGGGTTGGCCACAGCCGACTACTACGTCATGACCAGCGAACACGCCATCGTCGACGGCGCCACAGGCACGTCGAATCAGCTCAACTACTCCTCCGAGGCCGCCCGGTCCTTGGTCAAGGATTCCCTGGCCTACTGGACGCGCCAGATGGGCGTGGACGGCTTCCGCTTCGATCTCGCCACGGTGCTCGGGAGGCTGCCCGCCGAAGCCGATCCCGACGACTGGGACCAGCAGAAGCGCTTCTTCAACGACCATCCGCTGCTGCTGGACATCGCCTCGTTCGCCAAGCAGGAGCACATCGAGGTCATCGCCGAGGCCTGGGACATGTGGGGCTACGAGGTGGGCAATTTCCCCGCCGGCTGGGGCGAATGGAACGGGCGCTACCGCGATACCGTCAGGAAGTTCCTCAAGGGCGACGGCAACACCAGTTCCTTCCTGGACATGATCAATGGCGACCACAGGCACTTTGCCGACACGGGTGGTCCGCAGAACACCATCAATTTCATCGATGCCCACGACGGCTTCAACTTGGCCGATCTTGTCAGTTACCAGAAAAAGAACAATTATCAGCCCTACCCGTTCGGACCCTCCGACGGCGGCAGTGACGACAACGAATCGTGGGATTCGTATGGAGATCAGGTGCTGCGCCGCCAGCGAGTCCGCAACTTCTGGGTGACGCTCTTCTTCTCACGCGGTATTCCCATGGTGGTGGCCGGCGACGAATTCGGCCGCACCCAGAACGGCAACAACAACCCGTGGGCACTGGACAGCGTTGCCATGCGCAACAACTACGAGATGATCCCCACGAACACTCCACATGAGGTGCCAGTGGCAGACGGTGTGGATGCGCTCTACCACGACAACTTCGGCAGTTTCGATACGTTGGACAATGTCAACGGGTTGTTCCGCTTCGCGACATTCATCACGAATCTGCGGCGGCGTCATGAATCGCTGCAGCAGAAGCAGTACGGCGATCTGGTGGCCGACAACAAGGACGTCTCGTACCTGTACCACTCACCGACGCTGACCGCGCATCCGGCGGAGGGTGATCGTGCCATTTCGATCTTCATCAACAGCGAGGGCGACAACTTCTGGTTGATGGTGAACATGTCTGATGCACCCGTCGACTTCCGCGTCCCGCTCGCTGAGCGGAACCGGGTGTGGCGCAGGCTCATCGACACCCATGCCTGGGCTGAATCCGAGCACAACTTCTGGCCCGAGGGCGAGGGCGAGATCGTCTCGAACGGGGCTCACATCGACGCATGGTCCATCGTCGTGTGGCACGACCAACCGGAACCCGTCAATGAGGACACACCAGTCAAGGCCTGACGTGGACAGGGGCCGGTCAAT
Organism: uncultured Tessaracoccus sp.; assembly: GCA_965364045.1. Taxonomy (GTDB): domain Bacteria; phylum Actinomycetota; class Actinomycetes; order Propionibacteriales; family Propionibacteriaceae; genus Arachnia. Next base: position 4,256 of record CBDTVQ010000035.1, read on the forward strand.
CCGGCCCCTGAGCAACAGACTCCGGCTGGGATCACTCCTTCCCAGAGGTGCCGGCCCGCATCAGTGCTTCCTGACCCTCACTGAAACGAGCGCCGAACCCTCTGGTGAGGGTCCGGCGCTCGTCGGCGTTGTCAACGGTGGGAGGCCTACAGGATGCCGTCCTGCTTGCCCGGATCCGGAAGCACATCGTCGTTGCCCGGGGCCTTCTCCGAGACGTCCTCGGCAAGGTTGCTGGAGAACGTGGGGTTGTCTCCGGCCAGTGGTGACTCACCGTCGTTGACGGGGCTGGCAGATGCGGAATCCGCCTCGGCCGTGTTGTCGGCCTGCCCACGCCGGGCGGCCGTGTTGCCCTGCACCACGTCCCTGCCCCTCTCGGCCATGTCCTTGTACCCGCGTGAGAGATCCTCGGCAAACCGGTTCAACTGCTCCGAGAGCTGGTCCAGGAAGGCCTTGGCGCTGGGCGCGTCCTCGTCCGGGTGTGCATCGGCGTACTGCTTCTTCTGCTCGTCGTAGAAGGCCCTCGCCTTTTCACCCACCAGGCCGGCGAAACCGGCGGCCGCGTAAGCGGTCTCGGTGGCCACCTTGCGGGCCGCCTCGCCGATCTTCTCGGGGGTCAGCCTGTCTTCGCCGGGCGCGCTCTCAACGGCCTCGACTGTCTCGTGTGCTTCGGCAGCCGCCCCGTCCGAGGCCTGCCTGTCCTCGGGGCTTTCGTTGATCGTGCTTTCGTTGATGTTGCTCGCGTGATCGGCGTGATCTGTGTGGTCGTTCTCAGTCATGGATCCTCCTGCGGTCCGTCTCATACTGATGGGCTGTACTTCAGACCCAGTCTGCTGCCGGGGCGGTTCACTCACAAGGTTCTTCCACCCTGATCAACCCCTGAACTGTGGAAAACGGATTGTCCTACAAACGTGTGACTGCGACGCCTTCGGCGATGAGTGCCCCGTCCCGGTAGGGCAGGACGGCGTGGAACTGGCGGGCGTCGTCGTCGAACACCCAGGGCAGGAAGTGGCGGTCTCCCTCCCACATGGGCAAGGTGTCGAGCTCACTGATCGGCACCCACCGGAGCGGGCCGTCCTCGTTGCGGGCCGGTGGTTCGCCGTCGAAACCGTCGATGATGAAGACCAGACCAAACCAGTCGGAGCCGTCCGAACCGAAGCCGGGCCATGCGATTGTACCCCGCAACGTCAGCGCCGTCGCCACGAGCCCGGATTCCTCGAGGAGTTCACGCTTCATGCAGGCGACGGCGTCCTCGCCCACTTCCAGTTTGCCGCCGAGGCCGTTGTACTTGCCCTGATGGTCGTCGCCGGTGCGTTGCCGGTGGACGAGCAGCACCTCGTCGCCGCGTCGCACATATCCCAGGGTCCCGATGATTGCTCGCATCACGGCCCCTAACGTAGTCGCGATGGGAGCGCCTACGATGGGGCCATGTCGAAAGTCCTGCAGCGCATCACCCCCTGGATCGTTGGCGCCGCCCTGGCCGTTTCCCTCTCGGCGTGCGGCGCCCCCACCACCGTGCCGGGAGCCATCGCCCCGTCTGCGCCGGTGGAGGAGTCGATGCCCCCCGGGGCCGTCAACCCTGACCCCTCGTTGGAGCCGATTGAACCCGCGGGTCCGTCGGAGGACTCCGACGGGGCAGTGGAATTCGATGGGGCAGGCGTCACCACTGACACCATCACCGCCAACCTGATGGAAATCCAGATCCCCTCCGGGCTGAGAATTCCTGAGGACACCCTCGTCACAGAGGCGCTTGGCGCCTCCATCATGATGGCGGATGCGGATCCGGCCGCCGTGATCGCGATGGTGGAGAGCAGCGCCGCCGAGGCCGGCTACGAGATTCATGCCGAGCTGGGCAATGGCAAGGTGTACGTGGGCAACGGCAACGCCGTGCTGTTCACCGCTGACCCAATGGTCCAGCTCATCACGTGGGGACCGGAATCCATGAAGGATGTACTGGCCGAGTTGTGAGCCTCAGCCGACGCGGCGCAGCCAGCCGTGACGATCAGCGACGCGTCCGTACTGGATGTCCAGAAGGTGCTGACGAAGCTGCTGGGTGCGGGCGCCGGGCTCGCCGTCACCGACGGCTTCCTCACCGCGATCCGGTGAGTTGAAGCCGATGATCGGCGTGATGACGGCGGCGGTGCCGCAGGCGAAGGCCTCGGTGATGTAGCCGCTGTCCAGTCCGTCGCGTAGTTCGTCGATGGAGATGGGCCGCTGGATGGGCGTGAGGCCATGCTCAGGGGCGAGCGTCAAAATGGAGTCACGCGTGACGCCCTCCAGGATGGTGCCGAGCGCGGGGGTGAGCAGTTCGTCGTCGCGGGTGATCATCATGAAGTTCATGGTTCCGCACTCCTCGAGCCACTTGTGCTCGGCGCCGTCGGTGTAGAGCACCTGACCGCAGCCATGTTCCTGCGCCTCGACGGCCGCTGCGAGGCTGGCGGCATAGTTGCCGCCGCACTTGGCGGTACCCGTGCCACCCTTGGCGGCACGGGTGTAGTTCGGAGTGATCCACAACTTCACGGGATCCGGGTAGTAGGCACCCGCCGGTGTGGTCAGGACAGCGTAGAGATACCGGTGGGCTTCACGGACACCCAGGTAGGGCTCATCAGCAATCTGGAATGGCCGGATGTAGAGACTTTGCTCACCTGCGTTCTCCGGGACCCAGGCGCGTTCCAGATCCACGAGTTCCATGATCGAGGCGAGGAAAATCTCCTCGGGCAGCGGCGCCATCTGCAGACGCAGGGCGGAGCCGACGAAGCGCATGGCGTTGCGCTCGGGCCGAAACAGCCAGACGGAATCATCGTCGTGGCGATATGCCTTGAGGCCCTCAAAGATTTCCTGCCCGTAGTGCAGCACCGATGCAGCCGGGTGGAGGCTGAAGTTCGCGGTGGGAACGATCCGCGGATTCTCCCAGCCCTTGCCAGCGGTGTAGTTGGCCAGGGCCATGTGGTCCGTGTAGTACCGGCCAAAACCCGGATCCGCGAGCGCGGCGGCGCGCTCCTCGTCCGAGATGGGGTTTGAGGTTCGTTGCAGGTCAAGAAGCGCCATGGCGAAACCATATCCGACCACGGAGTGCCCCAAACCTCTGACGCCCGCTGTTCCGGGGATCGTGAAACTCTCATCCAATCCTCAGACTCACGACAGCGTCCTCACAGTCTCCTTCAGCATGGTTGGACCCATACCGGAATTCCCGGACAAAACGGAAGGAACCACCATGCAGAAGAAGCTGATCGCCGCAGTGACTGGAGCCGCTCTGGCTGCCGGCATGGGACTGGGCATGACCCAGTTCGCGCAGGCAGACACCGCCTCCCCCACACCGACACCCAGCACCAGCTCATCCGCGCCAGCAGACGACAGCAGGCCCATGAACGGCCAGGGCCGCCAGGGCGCAATGAATGGGATGGGCTCCCATGATTCAGCGCGGGCAACCACGCACATGTCGGACCTGGCAACCAAGTTGGGAATTCCCGAGGAAACCGTGACGGAGGCAATGTCGAAGGTGCGTGACGACTTCCGGGCGACGCGTCCCACCGCCGGCTCCACGGATCCCGCTGACAGGGACGCCGCACGGGAGGAACGCCGTGCCGGGATGGCAGCTGCTCTTGCCGAGGAGTTGGGCATCGACGAAGCCACCGTGTCCACAGCACTGTCAGAGTTGCAGGCTGACGCACAGGCAACCAGAACGGCCAACAGGCAGGCCACGCTTGACCAGGCTGTCACCGATGGCAAGCTGACGCAGGCCGAGGCGGATGCCGCACAGAAGGTCATGGACTCGGGACTCATGGGCAACAGGGGTGGTGGGCACGGGCACCGCTGACAAGATCACCCCACAGTGCGGTCCTGCGACCATTGGGTCGCAGGACCGGCGTCCGCTACAAAATGGCGTCGGAGATGCGGTCCAACTCATCGCGGCTGAGTTCAAGATTCATTGCCAGCGCAGAGTCACGAACCGACTCGGGGCGCGAGGCGCCGGGGATCGGGATGACGCGGCTGCCCAGAGACAATTCCCAGGCCAGCGTGACCTGCTGCGGGCTGACGTCGTGCGTCTTCGCCACCTCCGCGATGGCCGGATAGCTCTCGCCCACACGCTTGGCTCCACCGCCGGTGCCTCCCAACGGGGACCAGGGAAGGAAAGCAATTCCCAGCTGTTCGCACAAGTCCAGCTCCGGCTTGCTCGTGTGGTGGAACCGCGGCGAGAACTCGTTCTGGACGGCTGCCAGCCCGCCGTCGCCCAGGACCTCGATGGCCACCTGGATCTCCTCGACGTTCGCGTTCGAGATGCCGATCTCCTTGATCAGTCCTTCTCTCTGCAGATCAGCGAACGTCTCAATGACTTCGGAGTAGAGGCGGTGGCGGTCCGGGCGGTGCCAGTAGTAGAGGTCGATGACGTCCACACCCAGGTCGTCCAGCGAATGCTGCAAGGCCCTGCGCAGGTATTCCGGCGATCCGTCGCGTCCATTCCCCTCTGGGCCGTGGGTGATGCCACCCTTGGTGGCGATGATGACGTCGTCCGGTCTGCCGCCGTACGCCTTCAAGGCCTTGGCCACCAGTTTTTCGTTGTGCCCCATCTGATCCCAGCTGGGCGCGTAGATGTCGGCGGTGTCGATCAGCGTGATGCCCGCATCGAGAGCGGCATGGATCGTCGCAATTGCCTGCTCCTCGCCCGGCAACTCTCCCCTGCTCAGGGACATCGGCATTGCTCCCAGACCGATGGGCGAAACGTTGAACTGACCAATGGCTCGTGAACTCGTCATGGCGTCGACCCTACGTCAGCGCCGCGTTCGCAGATGTGGCTAGAGTCCGTTCAGTGACGACTGGCCAGCGTGTGTACGAAGCCTTGGTGAAGAGGAATCCCGAGGCGGTGGAGAAGCTGCCCGAGGACGTGCAACGCAACGTGCCGGGCAACGCCCTGCGGCTGATCGGGGCGGCAGCTCTGCAGTCATCCGGGGATCAGGCGGTCAAGGCCTCCACCGTGCTGCCATGGCTGTTCAACGCCCTCGGCGTGCCCCCTGCCCTTACCGGCCTGCTCGTCCCGATCCGTGAATCCGGTTCCATGCTTCCGCAGGCCGCGTGGACTCCGATCGTGATGCGGGTGCAGAATCGCAAATGGGTGTTTGTCGTCGGCGCCCTCATCCAAGCAGTCGCCGTGGCATGCATGGCGCTCGTGGCGGCTGTCAGTAGCGCTCTGACGGCCGGCGTGCTCATCCTTGTTGCACTGGGTGTCTTTTCTTTCGGCCGCAGCCTGACCTCCATCTCCTCCAAGGACGTCCAGGGGCGCACAGTCCCCAAGGGCGAGCGGGGGCAGATCAACGGACTGGCGACGACGGCATCAGGAATCGTCGCCATCACCCTCGGCCTGGCCCTGCGGATCCTCGGCGGCGGAGAACTGTCCGTCGGACAACTCGTGTGGGTGCTCGTCGGTGGCGCATTCATGTGGGTGTTCGCGGCATGGGTGTACGCCACCATCACGGAGCCCGACGATGACGGCGCACCATCCACAAGTACTCAGGGCACCACTGATCACGCCTCGGAGTCCGACGATCAGACAACCGGCTGGTTTCGCCGCAGTGTGGCGCTGCTGCGCGACGACGCACCCTTTCGCCGGTTCGTGATTGTCCGCAGCCTGCTGCTCGTCTCATCGCTCAGCCCTCCGTTCATCGTGACCCAGGCAGTGTCCTCCGGCGCTGGCGCCCTGAGCGGGCTGGGCGTCTTCATCATCGCCTCCGGCGTGTCGTCGCTGGTCGGTGGCCCTCTCTTCGGCCGCTTCGCCGATCGGTCCAGCCGTACCCTCATGGCTGTCGGGGCGTCCGCGGCGTCGTTGGTGCTCATCATCGTGATCATCGTTGGTGCCCTGCCGGGTATGGATGCGAACAAGGTAGCGGGGAGTGTGCTGTTCGTCGGTGCCTACTTCGTGGTCACACTCGTGCACACCGGAGTGCGGATGGGCCGCAAGACTTATGTCGTCGACATGGCCACAGGCGATCAACGCACCGAGTACGTTGCCGTGTCGAACTCCGCCATGGGGATCATTCTGTTGGCCACCGGCGGTGTGAGCGCCGGGTTGGCAACGCTCGGCGTGGACTGGGCGCTTGGGTTCCTGGCCGTGCTGGGCATCGTCGGAGTGATCGGGGCGATTCGACTACCGGAGGTGTCTGCGCGCTGATCCAGTCCATGATTTCCTGAGCTTCGCCACAAGGCCCGAACAGTCAGCCAGCGGGTGGAGGATCCCGCACCGGAGCTGGCGGATCACACGCGGTTCTGTCATCACCGACGCCACACTGCCCCGGGCTGGAGAAACTGCACGCCATGGCCAAACAGATCGTGCAGGTTTAGCCTGAGAACATGTCGGAGAGCGACTTCACGCGACCGGGAGGGCTCACGCGCCCAGAACCCGGTGAGTGGCCGTACCACGTGCCCACTCCCGATTCAGCGCCCACGGATCAACTGCACGAGGCGGAGCAGCTGGAGGCCGTGGTTGTGGTGACAGATGACGACGGGCTGCGTCGGCTGCATTCCCGGCCTTGGGTCGTGGCGCTGGCCGCCAGCGTCGTGGGTGCGCTGCTGGGCGGAGTTTTCGTGGCGGTGGCGTTGCAGCCCGAGCCGACCGCCGCGTCCATCCCAGTCACGTTGGACATCTTTCCCCGGGAGTTCATGGGTTCCGAGCGCAACGATCTGCAGCTGCGAAAAGCAGGATTTGGCCCCACGGTCGACCGTCTGGACGACGAATTCGAGGAACAGCTCGCTGCATTCCGGTTCGCCTACGGGGGCCGTGGTGCCACTTTCGGCTACGGCCGGCTCGTGACCCTGACGATCGTCGACGGCATCATGACTCCCGGCGTGCCCCGCGAGGGACAGATGGATCTGGGGGGACGTGTGCGCGAAACCCGCCGGTTCGCCTCATTGAACATGGCCACGGTGTCCTGCACCTTTGAGCCCCAACCTGTTCCGAATGCGAGCCTTGGCATGGAGGAGTTCGGCGATCTCTCCGGCATCGGTCGCTCAGAGTGCGTCCTGGTCGATCGGGAGCGCAACCTCAGCCTTCGCGTCGCCCACAATCCGAGGGTGCGCGGGTCCACAGCGCTGGAGGCGGCTTCGACGTTCAGCGACGCGTTGGAAGGTCTCCACGCACAGTTGATTGCGTGAGCCGACGGCCGCGGCCCGACGTCATCCGGTTTGTCCGTGCCCCAGCGTCATCCGGTTTGTCCGTGGCGACGCGAAGCCAGCGG
>CBDTVQ010000036.1:0-10883 GCA_965364045.1 uncultured Tessaracoccus sp.
GGCGCGAGAAGATGTCCGACAAGGGCACCAAGTCTGCGAACAAGCGCGTCGACCCACTGCGCTCACAGACCCAGATGGCGCGCGACGACATCATCGTCGCCTTCCTCGACCACTTCGAGAGCCGGTATTCCACGTTGCGCCGCGAGTACTCGGAGACGGAGCTCTCAGAAGCCCAACAGTTGGTGGACACGAAGTTCTCCTCCGACGAATGGACCAAGCGCGTGCCGTGAGGCCACAGCTTTGGGAGTATGTGGGACGATGATGGGCACACAAAAAGCCGATCAATCACTGACAAGCCGTGGAGAACATCATGACCAGCACAACCACACCCGAAACCCATGCCCCGCGAGCCTTCGGTTGGTCGTCGGTCATCATCATCATCGGCACGATCCTCATCGCGGCGCTGATGCTCCTCCTGGTGCCGGTGGTACAGCTGCCCATCCTTGGGACGGCCATGATTGCCCTTGGCATGGGTGGACGCATCGTGATGCTGGTGGGCAGTCTGAAAGTGCAGACCGAAGCTGTGGTCATTGGGCTCTGCTACTCGGCTGTGGTGCTGGGAGCCATGTGCTTCGAACCACTGACCACGCGCATCATCGTGGCAACCGTCGCCCTGCTGATCCTCCTGGTGATCGACGCCATCGACGCCCGCATCACCGCTTCAAAGAAGTGAGGCTCTCGGGCACTCACTCCCCCGGCTGGCGCACCCCAACGGTGAGCAGCAGGTTCGCGTAGATCCGCGCCTCACCGGTGGCAATCACAACGGCGACGTCATGGGAACCGGCTTCCGGGTAGAAGTCCCAGCGCCGGATCTCCGATACCTCGATCCCCGGCAGTGCCGCACGGAACTCGTCGTGAATCGGCACGTGGATGTCTCCATCCTCCACCGCCGGGACCATGAGGGCGGCCGCCTCGATCGGGATGGTCTTCTTGAGAACCTCCAACACATCCGTGGCGTTCACCAACCCCGGCGCCAGGTTGAGGAACACGACGGTGGAGCGCGGGTTGGCCCACGTCTCGTGCGGATAGTTGGAATCCGCGATGAGGATCTTGGCCCCGTGTCCAGCACCGGCGAGGGCGCGTAGCAGCGGGGGGTGGATCATCGGTCCGTTGATCATGATTGTCCTTTCGAGCTTCCCCGAACGACCAGTTCGGGACGAATCAGTGTGTGTTCCGGTGGGCACGCGTCCATGAGGCGAGTGAGTTGGGAAACGGCGGTGTGACCAACTTCAGCGAACGGCTGGCGAACGGTGGAAAGCGGCGGCCAGGAGCAGTCAGAGCCCTCCGCGTCGTCGAAGCCAACAACCGATACATCTCGGGGGATGGTCAGTCCGCGCTCATGGAGCCGCCGCATCACACCGAGAGCCAGGTGATCATTGCTGGCGAAGACGCCGTCGATTCCCTGCGGTATCCGGGCGGCGAGATCGTATGCAGATCGTGCGTCCCACGTGGCGCTGGAGAGCTTCTCGAAGGACACGCTCACCTCCGCACAGGCGGCGACAAAGCCGTCGCGACGTTCCTCGGCATCCAGCCAGTCCGGCGGGCCACAAATGTGCAGAAGACTTTTACAGCCGGCCTCCAGGAGATGCCGTGTGGCCAGGAGTGCCCCATAGGCCTGATCCACGCCCACGCTCGAGACGGTGTCCGGCAGTCCGGTGCGCTGACCGACGAAGACCACCGGCACGCGTGTCTCAGCCACCTCGGCCCAGTGGCTGGACCGCCTGTGGCCGCCCAGGATGACGAGCCCGTCAACGCCCATGGGGATCAGTTGGTTCAGCGTCAGATCTCCGCCGAACGGCACCACCGACATCGAGGTGTGGAGGCCCAACTCCCCGAGCGCACCCACAACTTCGAGGAACGTGCGGGCATGACCATGGAATAGCGGTGTGGCATTGATGATGTGCACCACACCGGTTCGACGCTGCGACAGGGACCGCGCGGCCAGGTTCGGCTGGTAGCCAAGCTCCGCGACAATGGCGAGGACCCTTTCCCGGGTCTCATCGGCAACCACGTCGGCGCCGCGCACTACGCGCGAGACCGTCTGGCTGGAAACTCCGGCCCGCTTCGCGACGTCGGCCAGGCTGGGACGGGTCTTGCTGACGGCGATGGGTGTCATGGCTCGTAGCGAACGGTCGTGGCGGACGCAGCGATGACGTCGTTGCGATCGCGCGGTGACACATGGTTCATGATTTCGAATTGTGCCAGCAATGAGCCCAGCGTGGATGCCTCCGCCGGTCCTGCCAACACCGGCACCTGAAGTGCACTCGCCGTCAACTCGCACAACAGGGTGTTGCGTGACCCGCCAGCCGTCATGTTCAGCTGCGCTGCCCTCGTCCCGGTCAGGGCTGTCAGGTCGGCGATGCCCCGCGCGTAGCGGTGGGCCAGTGATTCCAGGATGGCCCGAACAATCTGCCCCTGGGACATCTCCGAAGGTGCCCCCTGAAGGACGAGCGCCTCGCTGACACGCGCCACCATGTCCCCCGGTGCGGCGTATTCCGGTTCGTCGGGATCAATGAGCAGCCCCAGCGAATCGGCTTCTGTGGCCCTCGCCACGAGTCCGACGATGTCTGCATCGACGCCGTCTGCCAGCCACTGGCGCTGGCATTCCTGAAGTATCCACAGGCCCGTGATGTTGAACAGCGGCCTGACCCCGTGATCCCCGCGTGCCTCGTTCGTGAGGCCCAGGGCATGCGCCTGCGGGGTGAGGAGTGGCTCGTCGCGGAGCACGCCGAGGACTGACCATGACCCACAGGAGAGGAAGTAGGAGTCCTTGGTTTCGTCCCGCGGAAGCGCATGGACGGCGCACGCGGTGTCATGGGCGCCGGCCCGCACCACCGTCAGCTGCTCCAGCCCCTCCACCGTGCAGGGACCAACGACGTCATGTTCGTGCGTCAGCTCTCCCACCCAGCCCCGAGGGATGTTGAGCGCTTCGAACACGTCTTCTGCCCAGTCCGTGGCGCCCGGGTTGCAGAGCCCCGCCGTCGAGGCGATGGAGCGGGACCAGCGTCGCTGGCCTGAGAGCAGGTGGGTGAAATGATCGGGCAGGAAGAGGATCTGTTCCGTCCGCGCCGCCAGCTCTGGCTCCTCCATCAGGAAAGCCAGCATCTGGTTGGCGGAGTTGATGGTGGCGGGCGCGATCCCGGTGAGCTCCCAGGCACGCTCGTCGGGAAGCCTCGTGCGGAAGTCCTCCAGCGTGCGCTCGGTGCGCTCATCCCTGTAGGCCCGCCCGGGGGTCAGCCTGCGACCGTCGGCGTCCAGAGGCACCCAGTCGACGCCCCAGGTGTCGACGGAGACGCTCACGGCATCAGGAAACTGCGCGACTGCTTGAGTCAGACCCGCCAGCACCTCGCGCCAGATGAGGTCCAGGTCCCAGCACAGGTATCCGTCATGCATGGTGGCGCCGTGTTTGAAACGGTGCACCTCCACCTGCGAGACACGTGAGCCCTTCAGCGTGCCAGCGATGACGCGGCCCGACGAGGAGCCCAGGTCAACTGCCAGCGCGGTGACGGGGCTTTCCATTTCTCTGAAACCTCCAAGGTTCAAACTCCGGTGGGGATGTGGCGAACCCCGGGTCGTGGGTAGTGTGCCACGACCCGGGGCACTGCTCATCTCAGCCGTACAGCGGACCGAACTGGGCGCATGCCCGGTAGTCGGCGCCCTCGGGGTCTGCGGTCCCGAAGCCCAACCAGTTCTTCGGACGGAACACCTGCTCAGACGGGACGTTGTGCATGTTCACCGGGATACGCAGCATGGCCGCCAGTGTGATGAGACGTCCACCGATGTGACCGTAGGAGATGGCACCGTGGTTGGCACCCCAGGCATTCATGACCTCGTACACGTTGCGGAAAACACCATCGCCCGTGAGGTTCGGGACGAACCACGTGGTGGGCCATGCCCGGTCCGTGCGGTTCTCAATGGTGGTGGCCACCTCCTCGGGCAACTCCACGGTCCAGCCCTCGGCGATCTGGATCACCGGACCCAGCCCATCCACCAGGTTTATGCGCGTCATTGTGACGGGTACCTCGCCGGCGGAGCGGAAGTGGGTGGAGAAGCCGCCTCCGGGGAAGTACTCGACGTTGGCCGGGTGGAACGTGGTGGCGTCCAACATGGCTTGGGTGTCCTCGTCCGTGAGGTCCCACCACGGCTTGATGACAGGTTCGCCGTCCTGCATTGCGGCGAAGGTACCGTCAAGGGTGGTGGAGCCCGAGTTGCGAAGGTCCAGGAACCCGCCTGCCGCCTTGCCCTCCAAGGTGTGCCCCGTGACGCGTTTGACCGAGTCAGGGCTCCAGTAGGTGCGCACGTCGGAGAAGATCTGCGCACGGTTGGTCAGCAGGTGGTTGAAGAGCATCGAGGCCCCGTTGAGGGCGTCGTTCTCCGTGGCCAGGATGTAGGGAGCGCGCTTACCGTTCCAGTCGAATTGGGTGTTGAGGACGGTCTCCATGACGTCACCGTTGGGCTTGCCATCCGTCCACTGTCGCTGGCCCTGGAAGCCGGCCGCCAGGGCACCGTGTCCCATCGCCTCCTCACCCCAGCCTGCTTCGGCGAGCTTCGGGTTGCCCACCATGAGGTCGCGGCCGATGAGCGTCATCTTCGTGACGTAGCTCCACCATTCCTCATGCTGGTCCGGGAACTGGTTCTGCTCCGGGTTGAAGTCCTCGCCCTGGGTGAATTGTCCCTTGATCCAGGCGTGGGCCTTCTCGTACTCGGCCTTGTCATAGATCTCGTTGTCGACCCGACGGCTGACCTCCGACATGTCCACGTATTCGTTGCGCATGCCCAGGTACTTGCCCCAGAAGGAGTCGTTGACCACGGAACCGGCAATGCCCATGCAGACTGAACCGATTGCCAGGTAGGCGGTGCCCTTCATCTGCGCGACGGCAAGGCCGCAGGTGGCGTAGTCCAGCAGACGCTGGCGCACGGCCTCCGGGATGCTGTCGTCGTCCGCATCCTGCACGTCCTCGCCATAGATTCCGAAGGCGGGGATGCCCAGCTGGGCATGGCCGGCCAGGGCTGCGGCCAGGTACACGGCACCGGGGCGCTCGGAGCCGTTGAAGCCCCAGATGGCGTGCGGCATGGTGCGATCCATGTCGATCGTCTCGGTGCCGTAGCACCAGCACGGCGTCACGCTCAGCGTCAGTCCCACGTTTTCGCGACGGAACTTCGTGGCGGTCGCCTGTGCCTCTGCAACGCCACCAATGGTCGTGTCAGCGATCACGCACTGCACGGGGGTGCCGTCCGGGTATCGCAACTCGGCCTCGTAGAGTGCTGCGACGCGCCGGGCCATGTCCATGGTCTGGTCCTCGAGGCTCTCGCGCACACCCCGTCGACGACCGTCGATGATGGGGCGGATACCGATTCTCGGATAGTTGGTCATGGAGTAGTTGGACATAGTGGCTTCTCACACCTTTTCTCTGGGATGGCGTTGTTGGGGGGGTGGGGGGAAATAACTGCGGGTCAAAAGATGGACACGGCACCGCCAACTGGTTGTGGCGGTGCCGCTCGTCCTTGATCAGAAGCGGCCCGTGACGGGCCTTTCGATCACTCGTAGAGGTTGGACTTGATGTCCGCATCCTCCATGTTGGCGGCGTCGTACCAGGCGAAGCCGGAGTCGATGATCTTCGGCAGTTCCTGGCCATTGATCGCCATGATGGCGGCCTTCACGGTCTCGTAGCCCATCTTGACGGGAGACTGTGTGATGGCACCGGCCTCAACGCCGGAGCGAACGGCATCGAGCTGCGCCTTGCCGGAGTCGAAGCCGACGATCGTCAGTTCCTTGCCGGACTCCTGGACACCCTGGAGGGCGCCGATGGCCGAGGCCTCGTTGGTGCCATAGATTCCCACCATGTCCGGGTTGGCCTGGACCATGGCCTTGGCCGTGTTGGCGGCCAGCCCCACTTCGCCGGCGTACTGCGGCTCCAGGAGATTGATCTCAGGCGCGTTCTCCTTCATCCAATCCTGGAAACCTTCACACCGCTCAATACCGGTTGTGGAGGTCTGGTCGTGGCACACCAGGCCCACGGTGCCCGTGCTGTCCACGAGCTCCGCCATGTGCTTGGCAGCCTCTGCGGCTGCCGCCTTGTTGTCCGTCTGGACGGTGGTCAGCGGAATGTCCGATTCAACGCCGGAGTCGAAGGCAATGATGGGAATATCTGCTGCCTGGATCTTGTCCAGCACCGGGGAGGCTGCACCGGAGTCCAGCGCCGCGAAGCCGATGGCTGCCGGGCCGCTGTTGAGCGCGGTCGTCAGCTGGTTGAGCTGTTCGGTGACCTGGGTCTCGTTCTCGGGACCGACGAACTCCACCTTGTAGCCGAACTCCTCGCCCGCCTGCTGGGCCCCCTCGTTCACCGCCTGCCAGAAGCGGTGCTGGAAGCCCTTGGACACCAGGTAGATGGTCTGGGTGCCGTCGCCCATGGGGATGTCACCCTCGGCCATGGGCTCGCCGCTGGATTCGGCCGGGGTGGTCTCCACCGCGGTGGTGTCCTCGGGTGCAGCCGGGTCGGTGGATGTGGAACAGGCGGCCGTGAGGCCGAGCGCCAGCAGCGATGAGACTGCGACGGCGGTACGCAAGAGACGCATTATTTTTCCCTTTCTAGGCGAAGAAGCGGATTTGCTTCTCCGGTTTTGCGGGACGGAAGCATCTTTGGGCTTCCCTCCCGATGACAGATTGAAGTTGTGTAAGCGCGGAGAGCGCTCAGACTGCTGAGGCCCGGCTCCTGCGGACGTTGTCGGCGAAGACTGCGATCAGGACGACGACACCAACGACGACCAACTGCCACTGCTGCTGGACGCCCATCATCTGCAGCCCCGTGCTGAGTGTGTTCATGAGCAGGGCACCCACGAGAGTGCCGATGATGTTGGCGCGTCCGCCTGCCAGTGAAGTGCCGCCGATGACCACGGCGGCGATGACCTGCAGCTCGAAGCCCAAGCCCTCCGAGGGCTGGACGAAACCGAAGCGCGCGGAGTAGAGGATGGCACCCAGTGCCATGAAGATGCCCGCGGTCACGTAGACCATGGTCTTCCAGAACTTGACGTTGATGCCGGAGAGCCGGGTGGCCTCCTCGTTGGAGCCGATCGCCAGTGCGTAGCGGCCGAGCAGTGTCTTGGCGAGCAGGACCGCCGCGATGATGGTCAAGACCCCGAAGATGAGGGCCGCGTTCGACAGGCCGGGGAGAATTTTCCCCTGGGACAGGGCGACGTAATCCGGATTCTGGATGGTGATCGTCTGCGCATTGGAGATGACCAGCGCCAATCCGCGGGCCACCATCATCATGGCCAGCGTCGCGATGAAGGGCGGGATGCCGAGCAGCGAGATGTTGACGCCATTGATGAGTCCGATGAAGGCACCCACCAGGACGGTGAGGACAAGTCCGGCTCCGAGGGGAAGGTTGAGGTAGTCACCACCCATGAAGATCCCTGCCATGACGGCGCAGAGCGTCATGCCCGTACCGACGGACAGGTCAATTCCGCCCGTGGCGATGACGAAGGTGGCACCCAACGCCAGGACGCCGATCGTTGCCGACTGCAGCAGGATGCCGGTGAGTACGTTGGAGGTTCCGAAGTTGGGCGCAACGAAGAGGAAGATGAGGTATACGGCAATCAGCGCCGCGAAGACGAACACCTGTTGCAGGGACGACTTCAGGATCCGGCTGAAGGCCGACGGTACGCTCCCGGATGCCCCGGCAGTGCCCTCCTCCGCCACAGAAGCCATCTCGGCATCTTGCTGGGCCGCTCCTGTATCTTGATCAGACTTGAGGGTGCTCATGCTGCTTCTCCGCTCAGTTGTGCCTTGCCGACCGTGGCCAGCTCCATGATCTTTTCCTGGTTGGCATCCTCGTTGTTGAGGATGCCGGTGATGTGGCCGTGGGCCATGACCGCTATGCGGTTGGACATCCTCAGCACTTCCGGCAGTTCGGAGGAGATCATGATGATCGCCTTGCCCTGCCCGCACAGCTGTTCGAGCAGTTCGTAGATCTCTTCCTTGGCCCCGACGTCGATACCGCGGGTGGGCTCATCGAAGATGAGGATGTCGCAGTTGCGCACCAGCCATTTGGCGATGACGACCTTCTGCTGGTTGCCACCGGAGAGCTTGCCGAGCAGTTGGTTCACCGACGGCGTCTTGACGCGGAGCTTGTCCGAGTACTCCTGACCAACGGTGCGGATCTTTCCGTCGAGGATGAACCCCCCGATGCTGAAGTCCTTCATGGCGGCCATCACAGCGTTGGCCTTGATGTCCTGCTCCAGGAGGATGCCGAACTGCTTACGATCCTCCGACAGATAGCCCATGCCGTTGCGGACGGCGTCGGCGGCCGACTTGATGTTCACCTTCTTGCCATGCATTTCAATGTCGCCGCTGACCCGGGGGTCCGCGCCGAAGATGCAGCGCGCCACCTCCGTGCGTCCGGCACCCATGAGCCCCGCGAAGCCGAGAATCTCGCCGCGTCGCAGTTCGAAGTTGATGTTGTGCAGCAGCTTCTTGGTGTTGAGGTTGCTGACCTTGAGGACCACTTCGTCCGAGAGCCGTTTGGTGCGGGGTCTGGCTTCGGCAGAGACCTCGCGGCCCACCATCATGGAGATGATTTCGCGCATCTCCACATCCTTTGTTTGCACCGTGCCGATGAACTGGCCATCACGCAGCACCGACACCCTGTCCGTGATCTCCGCGATCTCCGGCATGCGGTGGGAGATGTAGATGAGGCCTGTGGTGGGCTTCACGAAGTCCCGAATCATGCCGTACAGCGCCTCGGTCTCGGCGATGGTCAGGGCCGCCGTCGGCTCGTCCATCACGAGGATCCGCGAGTTGTAGGACAGAGCGCGGGCGATCTCCACCATCTGCTGGCGCGCAACGGACAGCGACGAGATGGGCGCCTTCGGATCGACGTTCATCTGGAGACGGTCGAAGAGCGCGGCGGCATCCCGGTTGAGCTTCTTGTCGTTGACCCACCCTGCGGAATGGCTCCCGGGCCGTCCCAAAAACAGGTTCTGAGCCACGGTAAGGTCGGGCACCATGTTCAATTCCTGGTGGATGATCGAGAGGCCCAGATCACGGGCGTGGTTCACGTCGTGGACTTTGACGCGCTGACCCTCGAGCCAGATTTCACCGCCCGGATCGGCCGTGTAGATGCCCGTGAGGATCTTCATGAGAGTGGACTTGCCTGCACCGTTCTCGCCGCACAGGCCCAAAACCTCACCCGCCTCCAGGTCAAGGTCCACGTTCTGCAGTGCCTTGACCCCGGGGAAGGTCTTGCTTATGTTCTTCAGTTCCAAAAGCTTTGCCATACGTACTCCTTCGTACAGCTTGACCCAATGCATCGGTGCATCGGACTCAGCAATGTTAACGCTAGCATCGATTGGCACATTCGTGCTGGTCTCGTTATCAAACCGTTACACCAGCGCTTCCCACGGGGCCACTCATCCACCCACGAGGACAGTTGTTCGACAGCACCCCGATCTGGCCTTGGAAAGTCGCTATGGTCAACCAACTCGTCCGTCCCCCCATGAAAGTCACCATGAGCCTTTCTCGAAGTTTCCCCTGGCGCCGCGCAGTGGGGTTGGGAGCAGCGATGATCCTGCTCTCACCCACCCAGATTGCGAACGCAGCCCCCGACGACCCTGATCCCGGCAATTCGGGCGACTTCGTGTCGAGCCCTGATGTCACCACCCGCTTCGCCACCACGGGCAAGTGGTTCGTCGAACTGGGCGCCAACCCCACTTCGGTTGGCGGCTCCAAGCGCACCATCAACGTGCAACAGGACAAGTTCATCAGCGACGCCCGCGCCGAGGGGCTGCCCGCCGAGGTGTCGCGCACCTACTCCAGCCTGTTCAACGGCTTCTCGGTTGAAGCCTCCGCAGAGACCGCGTCCACGTACGCGGACCTGCCGGGTGTCAGGGCCGTCTACCCCGTCGTCCCCGTGGCGATGCCGGAGCCGCAGACCATCAGCCCCGAGCTCTACTCGGCCATCGCCATGACCGGCGTGGACGTGGTGCAGAGCGACCTCGGTTTCACGGGTCAGGGCATCAAGGTGGGCATCATCGACAGCGGGATCGACTACGACCACCCCGACTTCGGCGGCAGCGGCACCGATGGGACAACGACGTTCCCATCGACCCGGGTTGCCTTTGGTTATGACTTCGTCGGCGACAACTACAACGACGACCCCACGTCCGAGAACTACGATCCAGTCCCCAAGCCCGATGAACAACCCGATGACTGTGGCGGGCACGGCACGCACGTGGCGGGCATCGTGGGGGCCTCTGGCGGCGTCACCGGCGTCGCCCCGGGCGTGACACTGGGCGCGTACCGGGTCTTCGGATGCGATGGTCCCACGAGCACCGACATCATCCTCGCCGCGCTCGAGCGCGCCGAGGCCGACGGCATGGATGTGGTCAACATGTCGCTTGGTGCCAGCTTCCAGTCCTGGGGTTCCTACCCCACCTCCACAGCCTCCGACCGCCTGGTCAGCAACGGCGTCGTCGTGGTGGCATCGGCCGGCAACAACGGCGATCTCTTCACCCAGGCCGTCGGTTCACCCTCCACGGGTGCGGACGTGATCTCCGTGGCCTCCTACGACAACACGAAGGTCACGCTGGATGAGATGGTCGTCCGCGACGGCACCGACGTGATGTCCGTGGGATTCTCACCCGCCGCCGGTTCGCCGAAAGCGACGGCGGTGCTGAATGGTGCAGAGATCGCCGGCACGACTGATCCGTTGGGCTGTGCTGCGGACACCGCCGATCTGAGTGGACAAGTGGCCATCACAAAGCGCGGCACGTGCTCGTTCGCCCAGAAGGCCGTCAATGCACAGAACGCTGGCGCCGAGGCTCTCATCATCTACAACAACACATCCGGCTTCCTCAACCTCACGGTCTCGGGCGACACCGAGATC
>CBDTVQ010000037.1:0-10854 GCA_965364045.1 uncultured Tessaracoccus sp.
CCGCGGACCCAGACCCTCGGGCACCCACCACAGCCGGAACAGGCCGATGATGTGGTCGATGCGCACGCCCCCGACGCGGCGCATGGCGGCGGCCACCATCTCCCGGAACGGCGCGTAGGCCACGTCCTCCAGCTTGTCGGGGCGCCATGGGGGTTGGCCCCAGTCCTGGCCGGACTGGTTGTAGTCATCCGGCGGGGCTCCGACGGTGACGCCGTCGGCAAAGAGGCCGGGCATGGACCAGGTCTCCGCACTGCTGCGGCTGACACCGACGGCAAGATCGGTGAGAACACCGACGCTCATCCCTGCTTCTTCTGCGACAGTCTGGGCGGCGGAAACCTGCTGGCCGGCAATCCACTGCAGCCAGGTGTGGAACTCAACGGACTCGGAGTGCTGCGCCGCGAACCTGCGGACCTCGTCCGAGTCAACATCTTGGTAGGGCTGTGGCCATTCCCGCCAGTCGTTGCCGAACTCGACGGCGAGTGCGCTCCAGGTGGCGAAGTCCTGGAGGGAGTCCCCTTCACGACGCACGAAATGGTCGAACAAGATCTGCCGGGCCGGTCGCAGTCCCGTGGCGAAGATCAGGCTCAACGCTTCGTGCTTGACCTTCCAGGAGCCGTCGCGATCAATGGCGCGCGGCTCGCCGTCGGGGGCACGCAGCGACTTGCGCAGCTTCCGAACCCGGGACCGGTCCAGCCTGCCCAGGTCCGCGTACTCCGGGATGGCCTCCGGCCGGATGTAGAGCGGATTGAGGAAGCGACGGCTCGCCGGTAGATAAGGAGAGGGCTCCATGGGAGCGGTTGGCTGGGCTGCGTGCAAAGGATTGATGAGCACGTGGCCGGCTCCCTGCTCGGCCCCAGCGAACGCCACGAGGTCGCTCAGATCGGCCAGATCACCCACGCCCCACGATTTCTTGGACACGACGCTGTACAACTGCGTGGCGTATCCCCACGTGCGCTTCTCCCCCATGGCGGCGGGGAAACCCACATGATCCGGAGTCACCACGAGGGTGGCCTCAGAGCTTCCCTCCTGACCCTCGGCCAGAATCCGGTGGTACCCCAGCGGAACGTCGGTGCCGAAGAAGAACGTGCCCTCACCACGAGCTTCACCGTCGATCCAGCGATCGGCCTCCCGGTTGTCAATCTGCTGGCCCGTCCGCACCCCGCCCGTCTCCAGTTCCAGCCGAACCTCCACGTGTGAGCCGGCCGGTACATGGACGTCGATGCTGATGCCGCGGCCATGCTCCACGACGGTGCACGGATTGAGGACACGGCGCCATTGCGCATCACCGAGTTCGGTGAGGGCAGCCGCGCGGGATTCAGCGGTGAAGGCGTCGACACCGAGCGCACCGAGGACGGCGGTCACCGATTCCTGGGAGATCTCCAGGTCCCGCCCCTTCCAGTCCTTGAACTCCAGTGCAATACCGAAATGGGCGGCGAGCTTGGTGAGGTCGTCGGGGAGCTGGTTCACAGCTTGCAGTCCTTCTGTGTCACTTCTTGAAAACGATGGTTCGGGCAACCAGGTCGTGGAGCGTTTGCTTCCTTGTGGTGAAGAGCATCACGAGGGGGTCGATGAGGTTCACCACTGGGATCTGCTCAAGCACGCCCGCCGAGGCAGCCCGCAGAGCTGAAACGGCCCAGGTGGGGTTGGTTCCGGGGGCTGCATCCACTTTGAGCACCCGCATGCCGAGGATGAGTTTCCCCAGCGTTCCACCCTTGAGAGTGACCATCAGCGTTCGATAGACAAACGCCATGACGGCCATGAAGAGGGAGACGGACGTCAGAGCTCCCTCCGGCTCCGCAGGCAGAATGCCATCCGTGAGGCCGGCGTTGAAGCTGTCGGTGAAGTACTGGGACAAATCCGCAACGGGACCGGGAAGGAACAGGAAAACAAGGAAACCAACGGGAAGCGCGAGGATGAAGGAGTCCAGGAGCGACGCCAACACCCGCCACCAGAACCCTGCCAGCACAGGTTGGCGCGTCATGCCCTGCCCATTCGACGCCTGCCCCCAGGGCGCTTGCCCGGGGGCCGTGCCGTAGGGCGTCTGGGCCTGTCCGTACGGGGAGTATGCAGCTGCCGGCTCCTGCGGGACATAGTCCCCGGGCCTGGTGTTGCCCGGTCTGGTGACCTGCGACCAATTGCCGCCGTCCCAGTACCGTTGCCCCCCGGATCCCGCGGGATCGGGGTACCAGCCCGCCGGTGGGGAATCTGCAGAAAAACTCATGCCCATCATCCTGCCACGTCCAGAGGCTTTCGATTTCCGACCACGACCGCCATGGGCGAGAATGTGGTGTCATGGACATGCTGGGGCGCTACAGGATCACCGGACGCATTGGGGCCGGCTCCTTCGCGACCGTGTACCGGGGTGAGGACGATCACCTGGACGTCCCCGTCGCCATCAAGGTTCTCGCTGACAACTGGTCCTCCAACGAGGATGTGCGGGCACGATTCCTGGCCGAGGCGCGTCTCCTTCGTCGTCTCAGTGATGAACGCATCGTGCGGGTCTACGACATCGGAACCACGGACGGCGGACAGCCGTACTTCGTCATGGATCTGGCCGACGGTGGCTCATTTGACGCCCTGCGCCGCCAACCCGTGGCCCCCGGGCTGGCGCTGCGACTCTGTGCGGAAGCCTGTCGGGCGCTCGATGTCCTCCACCACAATCACCTCGTCCACCGGGATGTGACGCCCGGCAACATCCTCCTTGCAAACGGCCCCACCGGCGTGCGGGTCATGCTCGCGGACCTCGGAGTTGCCAAGTCCATGCTCGACGAACAGCGCGACACCATGACCGCCGGTACACCGGCCTACATGGCACCGGAGCAGGCACGCTCCACACAACTCGACCCCCGCTCGGACATCTACTCCATGGCCTGCGTCACGTATGCGCTGCTCACTGGACATCCCCCGTTCCCCGCACAGAATCTGACGCAACTCGTGGAGCGCGACCCCGCCGTCGGCCCCGCACCTGTTGCCCATCTCGTGGACGCTCCGTCCCTGCTGGACGAGGTGCTGACCTCGGCGCTGTCCTGGGATCCGGACCGCCGTGCCCAGACGGCCCTGCAACTGGCAACGACCCTGGACAGACTCGCGGACGTGACGCCGGGCGGTGACCAGTTCAGCCCCCGAAACGGAACCCGCGAACTGCAGGGTGCATCGCCTGTCCCAGCACCGGCAGCAGCCGCGCCTCCAGTGCGACGTGGCAGTGGCAGGAGAGCCGCACCCCGACCGGACACCCAGACCCCCACCGCAATGCTGGACAACTACATTGGCCGTGGCCGGTACCGTCCCGCTGCGGCGAAGGAGACCCACTCCCCACTGCTGCTGCTGTGGGTGGGGGTGTCAGCCGTGGCGCTCATGGGTCTTGCGATGTGGGTGACGATCTGGTTCCTCACGCGCTGATCGACAGCGAATCGTTGGCGAGCGGACCGATGCGTCGGCTGACGACGAACGCGAGCACGCAGATCGTGGTGAGAGCGATGAACAGCCACACGAAGCTGGACTGGGCTGACACCTGACGCACGGCGCCCGCGTAGATCGCCCCGGCCATGCCGGTGAGCAGGGCATTCCCGAGCGCCTCGGCCACCTGGAGTGCCGAATTGTTGCGCCCCTGCTCGTCCTGCTTGGACAGGCCCATGATCGCCACGGCGGTGCTCGGCATCATCACTCCCATGCCCAGGCCTGCGATGACCCAGCCCAGCACGCCGATCCACAGCGGCGATCCGGTCCAGGCGACGAAGCCCAGCATCCCGAGCAGGCCCAGGGAACACAGCAGCGCCCCGAGTGAAATGAGCTGATCCCGACGCAGCCGGACCCAGGGCCGTGCCTGGCCCCACGATCCCGTCGACCACCCGATGCTCCCGATGGTCAGGGCGATGCCCGCCTCGATGACCGAGAGGCCCCGCAGGTTCTGCAGCGCCAACAATACGAAGGCCTCGGCCGCAAAGAAACAGCCGGCCATCATGCCACGGGTCAGCACAACCGGCCCCAGACCGGAGGAGAGGAGTTTGATGGCGCGGGGCATGATTTTTGGGAAACCGACGCCCAGACTCACGACGCCAGCCACTGCGGCGACGATCCGCCACATGCCCAGGGGTTCTCCAGCCAGCTGCACCAGGGACGGCGACAAGGCCACCAGCACCACCGCCCACCACTGCACCGGCTCGTCCTCCTCTGCGGGGGTGAAGACCGACTGCACCCCCCGCATGGCGGGCAGCGCAAGGAGCGCGGCGACGGTCAGCAGCGGCAGTACTGCGCTGAACACGAGGCGCCAGGAGACCAGGGTGAGCCATCCCGCGATCGGCGGTCCGATGAATGCGGGCAGCAGCCACACGAAACTCAAGCCGCCCAGCACCTTGGCGCGCTGGGCCCCATCGAAGGTCAGAGCAATCGTGACGAACAGTGCGAGGCTCAGTGAGCCCGCTCCGAGGCCCTGCACGAACCGTCCCACCAGCAGCACCCAAACCGTCGGCGCCAGAGCGCCCATCAGCAGTCCTGCGGCGAACAGGACGTACCCGGTCACCATCGGTGTGAGGGGCCCGACGCGATCCGCCACCCGGCCGGCCAGCAGGGTGGAGAGAAGCATGCCTGTCACGGTGGTGGTGAAGGCCCACGCGTAGAGCTGGGGGGCGTCCAGATCTCGCATGATGGTGGGCATGGCAGTGGTCACGCCGATGACGGCAAAGGCGATCCCGAAGATGCTCAGCACAAGACCGATCAACAGCCGGGTGCGTCCCGGCACGTGGCGTGTGCTCTCCACTGGCCCTCCGAAGTTAGAATTGCTGCATGAGTGAACTTGCCCCGGGATCCCAGACAATCGTTGACGAGCGCACGTCCCAGGTGGAGGACGGCGACCACGAGCGATTTTCCCACTATGTCCCGAAGGACAAACTGATGAAAGCCATGGTCACGGGAACCCCCGTGGTGGCGCTGTGCGGGAAAGTGTGGGTGCCGTCGCGCAACCCGGAGAAGTTCCCGGTGTGCCCTGACTGCAAGGAGATCTGGGAGTCCATGAATCCCGGTGGTAAGAAATAGTTCTAACAGCAACAACCGCTGAACACAAAGACGAGTTGTTTGACTCCTGTGCCACCCCTATCGCGGGGCGCCACCCTCAGCGAAGCTCGCTACCGATGCATCAGTAGCGAGATTCGCTGACGGTGGCGTTTCGACGAGACGGTGGCGGTTCCTCTCGTTGATTGCGCTTTTTCTGCAGTGAGCGGCCTTTGCCGGCAGCCGGCTGGCAACTGATCAGTAGCGGTAGTGGTCTGACTTGTACGGGCCCTCGACGGGCACGCCGAGGTATCCGGCCTGGACTGCTGTCAGCTCCGTCAGTTCCACACCCAGCGCGGAGAGGTGCAGACGAGCCACTTCCTCGTCGAGGTGTTTGGGCAGGACATACACACCGATGGGGTACTCGTCGGGCTTGGTGAAGAGCTCGATCTGGGCCAGCACCTGGTTGGTGAAGGAATTGCTCATCACGAACGACGGGTGGCCGGTGGCGTTGCCCAGGTTCAGCAGGCGCCCCTCGCTCAGCACGATGATGGAGTGGCCGTCGGCAAAACGCCATTCGTCCACCTGCGGCTTGATGTTGTTGCGGGCGATTCCCTGCGTGGACATCAGTCCGGCCATGTCGATTTCGTTGTCGAAGTGCCCGATGTTGCCAACGATTGCCTGGTGCTTCATCCGTGACATGTCATCCGCCGTGATCACGTTGAAACAACCCGTGGCGGTGACGAAGATGTCGGCGGATTCGACGACGCTGTCCAGCTTCGCCACCTGGTAGCCGTCCATGGCGGCCTGGAGCGCGCAGATGGGGTCCACCTCGGTGATGATGACCCGGGCTCCCTGGCCGCGCAGGGACTCCGCGCAGCCCTTGCCGACGTCGCCGTAGCCGCAAACCACGGCCACCTTGCCGCCGATGAGGACGTCCGTGGCGCGGTTGATGCCGTCGATCAGGGAGTGGCGGCAGCCGTACTTGTTGTCGAACTTGGACTTGGTGACGGCGTCGTTGACGTTGATGGCCGGGAACAGCAGTGAGCCGTCGCGGGCCATTTCGTAGAGGCGGTGCACGCCCGTGGTGGTCTCCTCCGTGACGCCGATGAGGGCGTCGGCGATGGCTTCCCAATCCACCTCTGCGTGCGCCTCACGCAGGGTGGCCTTGACTGTGCGGAACTCCTCGGAGTCCGACGCCTCATCGGCAGGCACCGCGCCCGCACGCTGGGCGGCCAGCCCCTGATGGACGAGCATCGTGGCATCGCCGCCGTCGTCAAGGATCATGTTGGCGAACTGGGCGTCGGGCCATTCGAGGATCTGGCGGGCGCACCACCAGTACTCCTTGAGCGTTTCGCCCTTCCATGCGAACACCGGCACGCCTGCCGGGTTCTCTTCAGTGCCATCCGGCCCGACGGCGACCGCTGCGGCCGCGTGGTCCTGGGTGGAAAAGATGTTGCACGATGCCCATCGGACCTTGGCGCCGAGCGCCACGAGTGTCTCGATGAGGACGGCGGTCTGCACGGTCATGTGCAAGGAGCCCGCTATGCGCGCCCCGGTCAGTGGCTTGGAATCACCGAAGCGCTCCCGCATGGCCATGAGGCCGGGCATCTCATGTTCGGCAAGGACAATTTCCTTGCGTCCGAACTCGGCAAGGGACAGGTCTGCTACGCGAAAATCCACGTCCCCAGTCTACCTGCCGAAATCGGATGGCGGGTCAGCCGTCGGCGGGAGCGGAGCCCAGATCGGCGGTGGCCGCGATGTGGGTCAGAGCCAGATCGTAGCCGCCGAGCCCCAGGCCGGTGATGACGCCAGTGGCATAGGGAGAGACCACGAGGTGCTTGCGGAAGTCCTCCCGGGCATGAACGTTGCTGATGTGCACTTCCACCACCAGATCCACCTGAGCGACGGCGTCGGCGATGGCAATTGACGTGTGTGACCACGCGGCCGGGTTCAACACGACGGGGATTTCGCCATCGGCCGCCTCCCCGAGCCAGTCCAGCATCTCGCCCTCGTGATTCGTCTGGCGCACCTCCACGTCCAGGCCCAGCGCTGAACCGGTGTCCCGCAGATGTTTGGTCAGATCCTCGTGGGTGGTTGCGCCGTAGATCTCGGGTTGACGGACTCCGAGGCGGCCGAGGTTGGGGCCGTTGAGTACGAGTACGCGAATCATGGGGTCTCCTGCGTTGGTGTGGTTTTCGGAATGTGGTGGGGTTGGGGATGGGGTCTGTGGTCAGGATCGTAGATATCGGGCTCAATGAAGGTCACGGTGACCATCGGTACGGCCTCACGGACGGCCGCCTCCGCCCTGTTGATGAGGGCAGCCACTTCGGCGGCTGAATCAGCGACGTCGACCGCAACCTTGGCTCCCAGCAGGATCTGCTCGGGCCCCAGGTGAAGCGTCTGGAAGTGAATGACCCGCTCCACGCCGGCGGTGGCTTCCAGGGCGGCGCGGATGCTGTCCTGGTTCTGCTGGGAGGCTGATTCCCCCAGAAGCATGGAGCGCGTCTCGACGGCGAGGATGATCGCGACGACGATGAGCAGCACGCCGATCATTGCAGTGCCGATCACGTCGAAGATGAGCATCTCAGTGATCAGTGTCAGGCCGACGCCTGCCAGCGCAAAAGCCAGGCCTGTGAGAGCGGCGACGTCCTCCAGCAGGATGACGGGCAGCTCCGGCGCCTTGGTCGTGCGGATGAAACTCATGTAGCTCTGATTGCCCCGGACGCGCCCCACTTCCTTGAGGGCGGTTCGCAGGCTCATTCCCTCGGCACCCATGGCGAAGACCAGAACGACGAGGGGCACCCACCACCATGTTGAGTCGAGGATGCTGCCCTCGGCATGGGCGGGATCGGACAGCTCCCGGAATTTGCTCCATGCCTCGTAGAGCGCAAACAGCCCGCCCAGGGAGAACAGCACCACCGAGACCAGGAAACCAGCCAAATATCGGGATCGACCGTAGCCGAACGGGTGTTCCGCGTCGGCCGCCTTTTTGGCGTTGCGCCCACCCAGCAGGAGCAGTGCCTGATTGCCGGTGTCTGCGACGGAGTGAATGCCCTCAGCAAGCATCGACGATGACCCGGTCAGCAGCCACGCAGCAAACTTGGTGACCGCGATGAATCCATTGGCCGTAGCCGCAGCCAGAACTGCCCTGGTACCGCCCTCAGTGCTCACGAAACAGCAGTCTGCCAGCGGCGGGGTCTACGTCGCCAGACCCACGCGCAGATACGCCGCTGCATAGCGGCCGTGCTGCAGCAGGGTCACGTAGCGTTCCACGTCGCTGCTCTCCAGCGATGCATCCCCGGAGCTGATCCGGCACACCCGTACCCCGACGGCTTCCGCGAGCGAGGTCAGGCGTCGCGGCACCTCGTCCAGTCTCTCGGGCACCTTGTCATCGTCCAGCAACAGGAGCGTTGGGCTCATCTCGCGACCGGACTCAAAGGGGTCACTGAACGGGTCGCGAGGGGTCATTGCCCTGAGGATGGTCTCCAGCTCGTCGGCATCCGCGGCGAGCGCCGGCCGTCCACTGGCGCGCCGAAAGGCCTCCGCGATGCGACGTGACGCCCGGGCGGCGAGCGTCGTCCCACCCCACACCAGTGGCAGGGCATCGGCAAGCCCCAACGCCAGGTCCTTTGCCGGGTTGGATCCCACCTCCCTCGAAGGAGAGCACGACTGCGCCACCAGGTCCGCAGCATCAGCAACATGACCCGGATTCACCGGCGGACCCAACTCCAGCAACCCCAGGAGTTCAAGTACCGCGACGGCCGAAGCCATCGCGTCGCCATCGGCCATGGGAATCAGCGTGGTGGTGTGGGAGGAGCCTGCCGCAGCGAGCTGCGATGTCTCCGGGGCGGCCACGATGAGGGTGGCGCCACGCCGAGCGGCCTCCTGCGTGCAGGCGACCTCCCAGGCATGGGCGTCATGCCCGCCCAGGACAACCACCAGGTCCAGCGGCCCCACCCACGCCGGCAACGCCGGGCCGGGCCAGGCGAGGAACGGGACGGGGCAGATGGGCTCCAGGACGGCACGCACGAGGCGTGCCTCCGCACCCATCACCAGCACACCGCGGGGCCTGTCGGCGCGCTCCAGACTGCCCAGAGGTTCCGTCAGACATGCCTTGCGGATGCGTGCCCCGGCCTCGGCCAGCCGCCGCAGTTGCTCATCGTTCACGAGTTCCGGCTGCTCAAGACGGGCGTCATCAAAATCGGTGGTGCGCACGGTTCCTACCCCTAGAGGGTGCTGCGTGCCTGGTCGATGAGCAGGACCGGGATCCTGTCGCGCACCGGGTACGCGAGGCCGCATGCCTGACTCGTGCACACGAGCTCTGCGGCATCGTAATCGACGGCGAACTTGGCGTGACACGCCGGGCAGGCCGCGATTGCCAGAAATTCCGGGGACAGGTCCATCTGTTCTTCACTCATTTTCCGCTCTCCTTCTCCATGCTGAAAGTCCCATGATCGTCAGCGGGGCTACCACTGCGGCTGTCCTTGATGATGCCCAGCACCTCGTCGCGGAGCGCCGCCATCCGCTCCGCATCACGGGCCTCCACGTTGAGCCGCAGCAGGGGCTCGGTGTTGCTGGCCCGCAGGTTCACCCACCAGCCCTCGGAGCGGTTTTCCACGGTCAGCCCGTCAACCCAATCCTGGGCGCCGCGGCCCTGCAGAGCCTCGGCGACGGCGTCCTGGCATGCTGCGGCGTCACTGATCGGCGAGTTGAGCTCCCCTGAGCGGTGCCACGAGTCGTACTCGAGAGCCAGCTGCGAAAGCGGTTCTCCCGAGGCTCGCAGCATCTCCATGATGTGGAGCGCGGCAAGCATCCCGGTGTCGGCGAACCAGAAATCCCGGAAGTAGTAGTGGGCGGAGTGCTCCCCGCCGAAGATGGCGTCGTGTTCTGCCATCAGGGCTTTGACGAAGGTGTGCCCCACCAGGGAGGTGATGACCTCACCCTTGCCTGCGACTGCTTCCGCCACGCCCCACGACGTGATCTTGTTGACCACGATGGTGGCGCCGGGCTCCTTTGCCAGCTCCGCGACGGCGATCATGGTCGTCACCACGGACGGATCGACCACCTCGCCCCGCTCATCGATGATGAAGCAGCGGTCCGCATCCCCGTCGAAAACCAGACCGAGGTCCGCGTCGTGACCCATCACGGCAGCGCGCGCATCCAGGAGGTTCTCAGGTTCCAGCGGGTTGGCCGGATGGTTGGGGAAGGAACCATCAAGATCCAGATACAGGCCGATGACCTCCAGGCCACGGCCCAGCAGAGCCCTGTTGACCGTGTGACCGGCCATGCCGTTGCCGGCATCGATGACCACCTTCAGTTCTCTGCCCTCGCCCACGGGCACAAGCTCCGTCAGCTTCCGGGCATAGGCATCGAGGGTGTCGAGCTCGCGGATGGAGCCGGTGGCGTCGTCGCCAATCTCGACGGTGTCGGCGGCGTCGCGGATTCTGGCTGTGAAGTCGGGGGCGACGGGGCGGGCATCAGCAAGGCAGAACTTGATGCCGTTGTACTCGGCAGGATTGTGGCTGGCGGTGAACTGGACGCCCGGCAGGGACAACCAACCGGAGGCGAACCAGAGCTGGTCCGTGGAGGTCAGGCCAACATCCACGACGCAGCCCCCCGCGCGACGTGCGCCGTCAGCAAAGGCGGCCGAGAGTTCCTCTCCCCCGAACCGCATGTCGCGCCCCATGACGAACTCCTGGCCGTCGAGGCCGAGAAGGGAAACGAAGGCCGCGCCCAGCTGGCGGGCGCCGTCGGTGTCCCACTCGGGTGAGCTGCCCGAGAAGACGCCACGGATGTCGTTGGCCTTGAAGATCCCGGGTGTCAGCACGAGGGGAAGCCTAGTCCACGCTCCCCAGCAGGCGCAGG
>CBDTVQ010000038.1:0-10713 GCA_965364045.1 uncultured Tessaracoccus sp.
GGTCCTCCATCAGGACTCGCCGGGACACTGCGACGGTCGCCTCCACATCGTGTCGGAGCTCGCTCAGGGCGGGGCTGTCGTACATCCAGACAGCGCATTCCTGATGCAGGTAGAAGCTGCGAAAATCGAAGTTGATGGTGCCCACCATCCCCAGATGGTCGTCCACGAGCATGGATTTGGCATGGATGAATCCAGGGGTGTACTCATACACCTCGACACCCGCCTCCATGAGGGGGCGGTAGTACGAGTGGGTGGCGAGACTGACGTACCACTTGTCCGGGGTACCGGGCACGACGATGCGCACACGAATACCGGAGCGTGCGGTGCCGGCGAGTTGGGCCACCATGGAATCGCTCAGGACCAGGTAGGGCGTGAAGATGTCCACGCTGTGACTGGCTGCCTGCATGAGGTGTTGGTAGCAGTCGGAGCCGAGCGACATATCGTCGAAGGGCGTGTCATCAAAGGGTGCCACCAAGCCCTTGATCTGCGTGGGGGGCACGGCGGGCGGCCCGACGTGGTGGGTGATCGGCGCGGCTTCAATGGCTTCAGGACCATCGGGGAGGAATGAGGCGTACTCGACGCGGGACCTGCTCACCAGTTCCCACATCTGGAGGAACATGACCGTCAGGCCCCAGGCGCCAGGACCCTCCAGCCGTAGAACCGTGTCTTTCCAGTGTCCGAAGCGCTCGATTTCGTTGATGTACTCGTCGGCGATGTTGATGCCGCCGGTGAAGGCCACCTCTCCGTCAATGCTGAGGATCTTGCGGTGGTCACGGTTCTGGAATGTGAGTGTGAATCCCAGGCCCACCGGGTTCACGGGGATGACCGCAATTCCAGCGCTCTCGCAGCGTTGTTTGAAGTCAACCGGCAGGGTGAAGAAGCTGCCGAGGTCGTCGTAGAGGAAGCGGACGTCGACGCCCGCAGCGGCTTTGGCAGCCAGCGCATCGATCAGCCTGTCGAGCATCTTGCCGCCATCGACGATGAAGTACTCCGCGAAGACGTAGTGCTTCGCTGTGCCGATGGCCTCGATCATGGCGTCGAAACCCAGCTCGCCGAGCGGATAGTATGCCGTGTCCGTGCCATCGAAGATGCGGTACTGGCTGGTGTTTTCCAGGTAAGTGAATTGGCGTTTGACAGAGGAAGAGACCTCCGTGGAGGGCAGTTTCACGGCTGGCAGGAGTTCCAGTGCATCGCCGGCGCGCGCGGCTGCGGCGTCGAATCGGGCGCGCTGCGACCTGGTCATGACGGCCGCGCCGTAGAACAGGTAGAACACTGAGCCCAGCAGCGGCACCGTGAGCACCGGGATGATCCACGCCAGCTTGTAGGTGGTCTCCCGGGGCCCGTTGAGGATGAACAGCATCACGATGACCGCGAGGACGCTCTGGAGGGCGAGAATGGTCGAGGACCATTCGGCGAAAAATGTCAGAACCGCCACGAGGACGAGCAGTTGCAGCGCGAATGCGATCGCGATGACGGCGGCCCGGCCCCACGTCGTCGCCCATCTGCGCAGGGCGGAATGCTTGCGAGCGCGCGTCACTTCCGGCTGGGTGGAGGTGTGCAGGGCGGTGGAAGTCATGGTCCCCATTGTGACGTCTCATGCCGCCATCGTGTTGTGCTCGGCGCTCCACTGAATCTGTGAGGTGGACGGGACCGGCAGCTCGACTCGACTGTCCACCAAGGACGAAAATGCCGCCGCCCGGATGATCGGGCGACGGCACCTTGGTTGTGCAGGGATGAGCGGATCAGTTGTTGGCGTCCACAACGCCGGCGTCGCCGCCGTCCGGCTGGCTGTTGGTGAGGAACCCCTTGATCATTGAGAGGGTCGAGCCGACGGCGGTGGGGGTGTCCCA
Organism: uncultured Tessaracoccus sp.; assembly: GCA_965364045.1. Lineage (GTDB taxonomy): Bacteria > Actinomycetota > Actinomycetes > Propionibacteriales > Propionibacteriaceae > Arachnia. Next base: position 1,851 of record CBDTVQ010000038.1, read on the forward strand.
GTAGCCGATGGTGTGGGCATCGACCTTGATCAGCGACACCTTGGGGTCATCCGGATCACATTGCAGCCAGGATTCCACGAAGGGGTTCCACATCTCCTTCTGGCGGGTCGGGTCCTGCATGACCTGGGCGGATCCGTCCACGGAGAGGTAGTCGCCGTCGGCGTAGGTGACGCTGACGCGGGAATCAGCCTCGATCTGTCGGGCCTTGTCGGATCCGGTCTCCGTGAAGAACCAGAGGGTGCCGTCCGCATCCGGTTCCTGCGCACCCATGGGGCGGCTGACGAGCCGATCCCCATCAAGAGTGGTGAGCATCGCGACGTGCTGCTTGCCGATCATCTTCATGACGTCGTCGAGGGACTTCTCGTTTTGATCATTCATGCATTTCACTCTGGCACGGCAAGGGTTCATTCGGCCGGGTCAAGGCAGGCCTCTCTCGCCCGACGGTGTGAATCAGTGGGGGATACCGATGTCCGTTCTGTGGAAGCCGTCGTGGAAGTCCAGTTGTGAGAGCTTGGCGTAGGCGTGCGAGCGGGCGTCCTCGAGCCCTTGTCCGAGCCCCACGACGCCGAGGACGCGGCCGCCTGAGTTGAGGAGTTGGCCGCCCACCTCTGCGGTTCCCGCCTGCAGGATCCAGGCCGTCTCGTCATCAGCGGGCAGCGTGATGGGGCAGTTGGTGCGGGGGACACCGGGGTAGCCCTCCGCCGCCTCGACGACCACAACGGCATGGGCGTCGTGCCACTGCAACGGTGGCAGGTCAACGAGCTCGCCGCGGGCGGAGGCCCGCAGGACTCCTGCCAGCGGGGTCTTCAGGAGGGCGAGGACCGCCTGGGTCTCCGGGTCACCGAAGCGGGCGTTGAACTCCACCACCTGCATTCCGGCGCGACTCGTCATGGCGAGCCCCACGTACAGCAGTCCGCTGAATGGGGTGCCCCGACGGCGCATCTCCGCGAGGGTGGGCGCCACGACACGATCCATGACCTCCTCGACGAGGCCTTCCGGGGCCCACGGCAGGGGAGCGTAGGCGCCCATGCCGCCGGTGTTGGGTCCGGAATCGCCGTCACCGACGCGCTTGAAGTCCTGTGCCGGCAGGAGCGGCACCCCGCGTTCGCCGTCGCAGATGACGAAGAGGGAGATTTCCGGACCGTCAAGGAAGGACTCGATCACCACACGGCCGCAGGAGCGTGCGTGGGCGATGGCTTCATCACGATCATCGGTCACGACGACGCCCTTGCCCGCGGCCAGTCCGTCGTTCTTGATGACATGGGTGGGGCCGAACTCGTCGATGGCGGCGATTGCCTGCTCGATCGTGTCGCAGGTCCTCGAAGCGGCTGTCGGCACGCCAGCAGCGGCCATCACCTCCTTGGCGAAGGTCTTGGAACCCTCCAGCACGGCGGCAGCGCGGGATGGACCGAAGCAGTCGATCCCGGCACCGCGCAGGGCATCCGCCACGCCCGCCACCAAGGGGGCCTCCGGGCCGATGACCACGAGTTCCACTCCCAGCCGTCTCGCGAGCGCGACGACCGCATCCGGGTCTGCAGGATTGATCGCATGCAGAGTGCCCAGCGCTGCGAGTCCAGGGTTGCCGGGCGCGATGTGGAGATGCCCGAGCGAGGGATCGGCGGACAGGGCGCGGCCCAGCGCGTGTTCCCGGCCACCGCCACCCAGGAGGAGGATGTCAAAGGTGCTCACGCAGGCAACCCTAGTGGTGGAGCAGTGGGCGATTGTTGCGTTGGCGCCGGTCGAGACGAGGAGTCAGGTGGTGCTCGGCAGGGACAGGCCGTCCGCGACGCGCCGCGCCAGCCCGTCGTTCACCAGCGAGTCTGCGCAACTCAGGAGTTGGTCATCATCGGCCCACACCACATCCACTAGCGCCACGGGGGCAGTGGCAGCCCGCAGAGTCGACATGATGCGGCCACGGCACTGCCTGTCCGTGCCGTCCCACGCCTGCTTGATGCGGACAGGTCCGTCCCACGCAGGCTTCCCATTTCTGAGCCAGGTGCAGTGCTGCGCAACTGGACATTCGCCGCAGCGGGGGTTGCGGGCGGTACAGATGGTGGCGCCGAGCTCCATGGCGGCGGCCGACCAGGTGGCGGCGTCCCGGTCCGCGTCCGGAACCCAGTCCCATGCCCGGCGCCGCTCCGCTGCGGTCTCGCTCCGGGCGGGGTGCTCGACGCCGCCGTCGAGCCTGGCGAGGACGCGCCGGATGTTGACGTCCAGGACGAGCGAGCGTCGACCGAAGGCAAAAGCGCGAACCGCGGCGGCGGTGTAGCGCCCGATGCCGGGGAGGGCGAGCAGCGCCGCTTCGTCGTTGGGAACCTGATTGTCATGATCAGCCGAGATGGCCGATGCGCAGCGCTGCAGTCGCAGTGCCCGCCGCGGGTACCCGAGGCTTCCCCACGCACGCAACACATCGGCGGTGTCAGCGACGGCGAGGTCAGCGGCCGTGGGCCAGTGGTTCAGCCAGGCGAGCCAGGGTCCGGCCACCCGGGAGGCAGGCGTCTGTTGCAGCATGATCTCGCTGACCAGCACCCCCCACGGCGTGGTTTCGGGCGAACGCCACGGCAATTCCCGCGCGCACGCCGCGAACCAGACGGCCACCGTGGCACCGATGTCAGCAATCGTGATCTCGTCGTGCACAGGATGCGTCACTTCGCGCGCCCGTCACGTGCCATGTCAGTCATTTGCCCTGTGCGTCGAGTTCCCGATCAAGGCGCTCGGCCTCTTCCCCAGCACGCTGCACGAGCAGGCGGAATCCAATGATGGCCATCACGAACCCGCCGCCAATGGGGACCGAGAACCACCAACTCCACTCGAACTCATCCTGCAACAGGGCGATCACGACGGTGGCGAGCATGAAGACGGCCAGTAGCGGGACCAGAATACGGACGAGAGTCTGCGTGGACACGGTGCCTCAGATGAGGTCGTGGATCGTCACCGACTGCTCGCGCCCCGGACCGACGCCGATCCCGGAGATGCGGCAGCCAATGAGCTCTTCGAGACGGTGAACGTAGGCCTGGCAGTTGGGCGGGAGGTCGTCGAAGTGTCGTGCCCCCGAGATGTCCTCGGTCCACCCGTCCAGGTACTCGTAGATGGGAGTGGCGTGGTGGAACTCGCTCTGCGTCACGGGCATCACGTCATGGCGCACCCCGTCCACCTCGTAGGCGACGCACACCGGCACCTTGTCCCACCCGCTCAGGATGTCCAGCTTGGTGAGGAAGATGTCCGTGAAGCCGTTGATCTTGGCGGCCTGCTCCACGAGCACCGCATCGAACCAGCCGCAACGGCGGGGACGCCCAGTGGTGGCACCGAATTCGCTGCCGATCGCCCGCAGTTTTTCGCCGTCCTCATCGAAGAGTTCGGTGGGGAAGGGGCCTTCTCCGACGCGGGTGGTGTAGGCCTTCGCGATACCAACGGAACGGTCGATTCGCGTGGGGCCAACGCCTGCGCCAATGCATGCACCGGCCGCGATGGGGTTGGAGGAGGTCACGTACGGATAGGTGCCATGATCGACGTCCAGGAAGTGAGCCTGCGCGCCCTCGAACAGCACCACCTTGCCCTCGTCGAGGCCGTCGTTGATGAAGCGCCCGCAATCGATGACGAAGGGCCGAAGCTTTTCAGCGTGCGCGAGCAACCCCTGAACGATGGCCTCTGCGTCCATCTCACGACGGTTGTAGACCTTCACCAGCAACTGGTTCTTCTGGTCCAGGGCCGCCTCCACCTTCTGACGGAGAATGGATTCATCGAAGATGTCCTGGATGCGAATGCCCATGCGGTTCACCTTGTCCGAGTAGGCAGGGCCGACGCCTCGGCCGGTGGTGCCGATCTTCCGCTTGCCCAGGAAGCGCTCCGTGACCTTGTCCATGACCTTGTGGTACTCGGTGATGATGTGGGCATTTGCGCTGATCAGGGGATGCGGCACCTCGACACCGCGCTCAGCCAACTGGTCCAGTTCCTCCTGGAACACATCCAGGTCCACGACGACGCCATTGCCGATGATGGTGGTGGTGTTGGTGTTGAGGATTCCGGAGGGCAAAAGGTGAAGGACGAACTTCTCGCCGTCGACGACCAGTGTGTGGCCCGCATTGTTCCCACCCGAGAAACGGACGCACAGGTCAACGCGCTCCCCCAGTTGGTCCGTCGCCTTGCCCTTGCCCTCGTCGCCCCACTGGGCACCGACCACAACAATGCTTGGCATCTGAATTGACCTCCACACATGGACGAAGCCCCGCCATGTCCTGAGCTGGGGCCTTACCGGGGCAGTCTAGTGCTGACCTCCGTCAATGTGGATTCCGGCCGTGGCTTCGCGCAGGTATCCCGTATGGCATTGGGGGGCCAGTGATGCGATGATCTGCGCTATGCGTGTTCTCGCTGCTGATGCCCCCTGTCCCTGCGGTGGAGGCACCCATGGTGAATGCTGTGGGCCCCTGCTCGACGGCGGACGCGCCTGGACCGCTGAGGCGCTGATGCGCTCGCGCTACACCGCGTTCGTCCTGGATCACACCGATCATCTGTGGCGGACCTGGCATCCCAGCACGCGTCCAAGGAAGGTCTACCCCTCCGGAAACACATGGATGGGACTGCGGATCCTCGATGTCACGGACGGCAATCCGGGGGATCCGACGGGGATCGTGGAGTTCGAGGCCATCTACCGCGAATCTTCCTGGCGCACGAAGGTCCAGCACGAGCGCTCGCTGTTCGAGTACCGCGCCAACCGTTGGATGTACGTCGCGGCCGAGTGAGGTCGGTGGGCTGTTGCAGGCAAACTGCGCGCGTGGAGCGGTCCCGATAAACGTTGCTGCGGCTTTCCCAGACCCCGCGTGGATGGTGGCGGTGTCAGCGTAGGGTCGCGCCATGAAGAATTTGCGAGAAATCTGGCGTCGCCAGGGGAAGTGCTGCCCGCCCCCACCTGCTGTCACCGGTGTCACGGCTGTGTCAGCCGGGGGAAGCGGCGAGGCACAGCTGACCTGGGATCCGTTACCCCCAGCCCAGAAGGTGACGCATTATCGCGTCCACCTGCAGAGGGGTACGGGAACGCGGTTCCACTTGGCCGACGTCACCAACGATGCGCTGGGGGTGCTCGAGCCCGGGCGGCTCGGCCTCATCGATGCGCCCGACTACTGGCCTTGGCCAACCGGTGGGGTGGGGGAATCACGGTGCTACGTCATCACCGCAGTTGGGAACGGCCTTGAAGGCGCACCTTCAGCACCGGTGTGAGTCATTGGGTTGTGAACCGGTGACGTGGAGCGGCGGCACGGACGGTTGATCGCGGCAACCAGTGCCGGTTCCCTAGACTGACAGCCATGACTGTGCCGAACGTCCTCGCCAACCGCTACGCCTCCGCCGAGATGCGCGACATCTGGGCGCCCGAGGCCAAGATTGTGGCCGAGAGACGACTCTGGTTGGCGGTGCTTCGCGCCCAGCGCGACCTGGGGGTGGACTTCGGCGGGGCCGATGCGGACACCCTGATCGCGGACTACGAGCGGGTCATCAACGATGTGGACCTCATCTCGATTGCCGAGCGGGAACGCGTCACCAAGCATGATGTGAAGGCACGGATCGAGGAGTTCAACGATCTCGCCGGCCACGAACACGTCCACAAGGGCATGACGTCCCGTGACCTGACGGAGAACATCGAGCAGTACCAGGTTCTGGCATCCCTGCGGGTCATTCGCACCCGCGTCATCGCGACGCTGGCCTCGCTGGCGCGGCTCGCCGTGGAGCACGGTGACCAGCCGATCGCTGGGCGGTCGCACAACGTCGCCGCCCAGATCACCACGCTGGGCAAGCGTTTCGCCACCGCCGCCGACGAACTCCTCGTGGCGCTTCGCCGCATCGATGAGCTCATCAACCGTTATCCGGCCCGAGGAATCAAGGGGCCCGTCGGTACCGCCCAGGACATGCTGGACCTGTTGGGCGGCGACGCCGAAAAGCTGGCCGAGCTGGAGCGACGCATCGCCACCGAACTCGGTTTCGAGGAGGTGCTGACCTCCACCGGGCAGGTCTACCCAAGATCCCTCGACTATGACGTGGTGACGGCGCTGGCCCAGACCGCCGCAGCGCCATCGAACGTCGCCACGACGATCCGCCTGATGGCCGGCCTGGAACTGGTCACGGAGGGTTTCAAGGAGGGACAGGTTGGATCGTCGGCCATGCCCCACAAGATGAACACCCGTTCGTGCGAACGCGTCAACGGACTGTCCGTGGTGGTGCGCGGCTACGTGGCGATGGTCGGCGAACTGGCGGGCGACCAGTGGAACGAGGGAGACGTCTCCTGCTCCGTGGTGCGCCGCATCGCCCTGCCTGACGCCTTCTATGCGCTGGACGGACTCTTCGAGACCTTCCTCACTGTGCTGGCCGACTTCGGGTCCTTCCCGGCGGTCATCGACGCCGAACTTGAGCGCTACCTGCCCTTCCTCACCACCACGAAGGTACTGATGGCTGCTGTACGCAAGGGTGTGGGGCGCGAGGCGGCCCACGAAGCCATCAAGGAGCACGCCGTGGCCGTGGCTCTCGGCATGCGCCAGGGGCAGGCCGACAACGACCTCCTCGACCGCCTCGCCGCCGATCCTCGCTTGGGTATGAGCCGGGACGAGCTCGGGGCGCTTGTGTCCAGCCCATTGGATCTCGCTGGAACCGCGCAGCAGCAGGTGGCAGCCGTCGCAGCACAGGTGGCGGCCGTCGTCGAGGCCAACCCCCAGGCTGCCGCCTACACACCCGGGGCGGTTCTCTGATGGGACACACGGCCCAGTTCGCCTCGCTCGGACTACCCCTGCGTCATCGCGGGAAGGTGCGGGAACTCTACGACGTCACCGTCGACGGCCGCCCCCGCATCCTGATGGTGGCCACCGACAACATCTCCGCCTTCGACCACGTGCTCGACACCCTCATCCCGGACAAGGGGGCGGTGCTCACACAGCTGTCGCTGTGGTGGTTTGGCCAGCTCGCCGACATCGTGGAGAACCACGTGATTTCAACCGTCGTGCCGAAGGCCGTGGCGGGACGGGCCACCATCGTCGAATTGCTGGACATGATCGACGTCGAATGCGTCGCCCGTGGCTACCTCACCGGTTCCGGTTGGGCGGAATACCAGGAGACCGGGACAGTCTGCGGCGTGCCCCTGCCCGAGGGGCTGCGCGACGGGGACAAGCTGCCCGAGCCCATCTTCACACCCGCCATCAAGGCGCCGATGGGTGGGCACGACGAGAACGTCGACTTTGCCACCATCGTCCGTATCCACGGCGAGGAGGTGGCCTCCACACTGCGTGACCTGACGCTGGCGTTGTATGCGCGGGCCCAGGGCATTGCTGCCGAGCGTGGCATCATCCTGGCCGACACCAAGTTCGAGTTCGGTTTCCGATCTGACGACACGATCGTGCTGGCCGACGAAGTATTGACCCCCGACTCGTCGCGGCTCTGGGACGCCGAGTTGTGGGTGCCGGGTGTTTCCCTGCCGAGCTTCGACAAGCAGTACGTGCGCGACTGGCTTGCCCACGACTCCGGATGGGACCGGGCATCGGACACACCTCCGCCTGCCCTGCCCGACGACGTCATCTCGGTCACGAGGAGCCGTTATCTGGAGGCCTACCGGCGCATAACGGGCGTGGATTTCATCTGACGGTGAAGCTTCTGCCCATCTTCCGCGCCGATCACGGTTGATGCGTCATCGAAGATTTGTGACAGGCCCGGCCAGTGCTTCCATGGCCGCACCAAACCCTCAGGGGTGGTCCCCGGCGTCGGAAGCCATGGCAAAAGTGCCGTGGGCACGGCGCACGCCCTGCACTGCGTGTTTGGGGACGATGTCGTCCATGAACCCGTAGTGGCGCTGGAGTTCGATGGCACTTGGATCGCCCTGCGCCGCGCGTCGTTGGGTGCACCGCCACCAGTCCGACAGGTCGCCCCATCCCGGAGCGGCCAGAGAGCCACCGAACTCCTGCACGGCCAGCGAGGAACTCAGCGACGCCAGGCGCAGCCGCTGCTCCAGCGGCCACCCGGCCAGCGTGCCGAGCAGGCAGGAGGCAGCAAAGACGTCACCCGCTCCCGTTGGGTCGATGGCGTCGACGGCGAGTGCCGGACAGTGGGCCTCCTCACCGGTGCTCTGGTCAATGGCGTGACTGCCACGGGCGCCGTCGGTCACGATGGCGAGGGGAACCAGGTCTGTCAGACGATGCAGAGCCTGTTCCGGCGAGGAGGTGCCGGTGTAGCCCATCGCCTCGACGGCATTGGGCGAGAATGCGTGGCACCGGTCCAGTCCGGCCAGGTCTGCCGTGTCCCATCTTTCGGTTTCGTCAAAGCCGACGTCGGCGAAAACCATGGTGCCTCGGCGGGCCAGTTCGTCGAGCCAGCTGACGTCACCTGTGAGGTCGATCACGGCCGCCTTCGAGTGGGGCACCTGAAGGAGGTCAGCCAGCAGTGGCTCCGGGAGGGGATGGCCGTGGCTGACCATGCCCCGGTCCCCATCGAAGGCCAGGGAAACTGTGGTGGCCGAGTGGAAGTCGGCGAAGGTGCGGGACGCCGACAGGTCAATGTGTTCCTGCCCGGACAGCGTGAGACGCATCCATGTCCCATAGGCATCGTCGCCGAAACCGGTCACCAGACCCGTGCGCATGCCCAGCCGGGCAGACGCCGTCGCCAGGTTGGCGATGCCGCCGGGGCAGGACCCCATGCCCGCACTCCACAGCTCTTCGCCGGGCCGGGGGAGCCGGGGAAGTCCGGTGAAGATGATGTCGAAGAAGACCATTCCGGAGGTGATGACGTCCAGCGGTGGATCATCGTCGCGTCGCGAGGCCGCGAGTGGGTCCCAGCGCCAACACGTGGGGCAGATCGCATCGCTGTGACTGTGGTCGATCATGTTCGGTTCATCCGC